>CAUQIP010000042.1:0-13982 GCA_963518235.1 uncultured Streptococcus sp.
AGTCCCGTCTATCTATGTTATAATGAAAGAAGGATTTGAAATCGGAAAAGGAGTATCTATGCTTAAATTAGGTGTCATCGGAACAGGGGCTATCAGTCACCACTTCATAGAAGCAGCCCATACCAGTGGAAAATACCAACTGATCGCAGTCTATTCTAGAAAGTTAGAAACAGCAGCAACCTTTGCTTCTCGCTATCAGGATATTCAACTCTTTGATCAAGTAGAGGAATTCTTCAAGAGCTCCTTTGATGTTGTCTATATTGCCAGTCCAAACTCCTTGCATTTTGCTCAGGCAAAAACTGCATTGTCTTCAGGTAAACACGTCATTCTTGAAAAGCCTGCTGTCACTCAGCCACAAGAATGGCTGGATTTGATTCAAACAGCTAAGGAAAATCACTGTTTTATCTTCGAAGCAGCTCGTAATTACCACGAGGAAGCTTTTACTACTGTCAAAAACTTTTTAGCAGACAAACATGTGTTGGGAGCAGAGCTCAACTATGCCAAGTATTCTTCCAAAATGCCTAACTTGTTGACTGGGGAGACACCAAATGTCTTCTCAGACCGTTTTGCTGGTGGAGCTCTTATGGATTTGGGGATTTATCCCCTCTACGCTGCCGTTCGTCTCTTTGGAAAAGCTAAGGACGCAACCTATCAGGGTCAACAGCTGGACAATAGTATTGACTTAAATGGAGATGGAATCCTATTCTACCCTGACTTTCAAGTTCATATCAAGGCTGGGAAAAACATCACTTCCAATCTTCCTTGCGAAATTTACACAACAGATGGAACCTTGACTCTCAACACGATTGAGCATCTTCGCTCGGCTATTTTTACCGACCACCAAGGCAATCAAGTCAACCTCCCTATCCAACAAGCTCCTCATACGATGACTGAGGAAGTCGCTGCATTTGCACACATGATCCAGAAACCAGATCTGAATCTCTACCAAACTTGGCTGGAAGATGCAAGTTCAGTTCATGAGCTACTATATACTATGCGCCAGACTTCTGGCATTAGATTTGAGGCAGAAAAATGAAAACCAAACTACCGACTGAATGGCAAGAACTGAGTGACCAACTCGGTTTCCAAGAATTCACCCCCATTCAAACTCAACTATTTGAGCCCCTTCTTGCTGGAGAAAACCTCCTAGGAGTGAGCCCAACAGGAACTGGTAAGACCCTAGCTTACCTCCTACCAAGTCTTCTCAGACTACAAAAGAAAAAAGCCCAACAACTCTTGATTCTAGCACCAAATACGGAGCTCGCTGGACAGATTTTTGACGTATGTAAAACATGGTCAGAAGCTATCGGCTTGACAGCCCAACTCTTTCTATCAGGTTCAAGTCAAAAACGTCAAATTGAACGCCTAAAAAAAGGACCAGAAATTCTCATTGGAACCCCTGGCCGTATCTTTGAGTTAATTAAATTGAAAAAAATCAAGATGATGAATGTAGAAACCATCATCCTGGATGAATTCGACCAATTACTAGATGATTCTCAGATACACTTTGTCGAGAAAATCACTCACTACGCACCGCGTGACCACCAACTCATCTACATGAGTGCCACGACCAAGTTTGACCAAGAAAAGATTGTGCCGAATACACGGACTATTGATCTCTCTGATCAAAAACTGGATAATATCCAGCATTTCTACATACAGGTAGACCAACGTCACCGAGTGGATATGCTACGAAAGCTGGCTCATGTAGAGGATTTCCGCGGACTAGTCTTCTTTAACAGCCTGTCAGACCTTGGAAGCGCAGAGGAAAAGCTACAGTATCGTGACATATTAGCTGTTTCCCTCGCTAGTGATGTCAATGTTAAATTTAGAAAAGTCATCTTAGAAAAGTTTAAAGACAAACAACTAACCCTGCTTCTTGCAACAGACCTTCTGGCACGTGGAATTGATATCGATAGCCTAGAATGTGTCGTAAACTTTGATGTTCCTAGAGACATCGAGACCTACACCCACCGTGCTGGCCGTACTGGTCGTATGGGCAAGGAAGGTTATGTTATTACTCTCGTAACCCATCCTGAAGAGCTTAAAAAACTCAAAAAGTTTGCAAGCATCCGTGAAATTGTCCTAAAAAACCAAGAACTATATATTAAATAAAGTCCAACTTTGCTCTATGCACATCAAGTGTATGGAGCTTTTTTGTGTATAATTCTTCAATTTTAGCTCAATATCAGAAAAAAGAACCTTGCAATGCAAGATTCTTTTAGTGTCTGACTTAAATAATTGTTCTTCTGGGAACTAAATCGAATTAAGCTTCGATTTCTGTAACCATACCTGAACCAACAGTACGTCCACCCTCACGGATAGAGAATGTAGTACCTTGTTCTACGGCGATTGGGTGGATCAACTCAACGTCGATTGTCACGTTATCACCAGGCATTACCATTTCAGTACCTGCTGGAAGTTCGATTGAACCTGTAACGTCAGTAGTACGGAAGTAGAATTGTGGACGGTAGTTGTTGAAGAATGGAGTGTGACGTCCACCTTCTTCTTTAGTAAGGATGTAAACTTCACCTTTGAATTTAGTGTGTGGGTTGATTGAACCTGGTTTAGCGATAACTTGTCCACGTTCGATTTCATCACGTTGAACACCACGAAGAAGGACACCTACGTTATCTCCAGCAAGACCTTCGTCAAGTTGTTTACGGAACATTTCAACACCAGTAACAACTGCTTTTTGGATTTCGTCTTTGATACCAACGATTTCGATTTCGTCGTTGACACGAACGACACCACGGTCGATACGTCCTGAAGCAACTGTACCACGTCCAGTGATTGAGAATACGTCTTCGACTGGAAGAAGCAATGGTTTGTCAGTGTCACGTTCTGGTTCTGGAATGTACTCATCAACTGTGTTCATCAATTCCATAACGATGTCTTCGTATTTAGAGTCACCTTCAAGGGCTTTAAGAGCTGAACCTTGGATAACTGGAAGATCGTCACCTGGGAAGTCGTATTCTGACAATAGGTCACGGATTTCCATTTCAACCAATTCAAGCAATTCTTCGTCGTCAACCAAGTCAACTTTGTTCATGAAGACGATAAGGTGTTTAACACCAACCTGACGTGAAAGAAGGATGTGCTCACGAGTTTGTGGCATTGGTCCGTCAGTTGAAGCTACTACAAGGATAGCTCCGTCCATTTGAGCGGCACCAGTGATCATGTTTTTAACGTAGTCCGCGTGTCCTGGAGCGTCGATGTGAGCGTAGTGACGTTTTTCAGTTTCGTACTCAACGTGTGCAGTGTTGATAGTGATACCGCGTTCGCGTTCTTCTGGAGCAGCATCGATAGACGCATAGTCTTTAGGTTGGTTAACTGATGAAGGCAAGCGACGTGCCAAAACAGTTGTGATAGCTGCAGTTAGGGTAGTTTTACCGTGGTCAACGTGTCCGATAGTACCAATGTTAACGTGTGGTTTACTACGATCGTATTTTTCTTTTGCCATTTGAGTAAAAGCCTCCAATAAAATATATTTTATAGATAGACAGTAGGCAATACAGTCTAACTTTCCTTACTATTTTATCAAATTTCAGCTAAATTGCAAGTGTTTTACAAAGTTTTTGTGAATTATTCTTAATCTGCTAATCTAAAAGACACTTCTACTCCCATCACTTGCTTAAATAAAAAGAAAAATCAGGAATTTCCTGACTTTTACTTGGCTAGTTCTCTTTCTCGTTCTTTCATTATTTTATGATTTTCATACAAGCGAGATAAGAACTTAGAAATCTCTTTTAAGATAGAATAGGTTGGTACAGCGACAATCATGCCAATGACACCATAGATATTGCTTGATAACAAAAGTAATACTAAAATCGTAATTGGATGAACCTTCATTACCCCACCTACGATTCGAGGGTAGAGGATATTTCCATCCACTTGTTGAATGATTAGCATGTAAACAACTGCAATTAGCATTCTATGAGGATCCGTAAAGACATTGGCAATAATCATCGGAATCAAGCCGATACTTGGTCCTACATAAGGAATGAGATTGGCCAAGCCTGAAAAGATGGCGAAGACCAAAGCGTATTTTAAACCGATCACGCTATATCCGATAAAAGCCAAACAACCGATAATAATCGCATCAATGGCGACTCCACTAATATAGCGAGCAATTGTCGCATTCAAATTTTTTAAGAGGCCTGCAATATGCAACTTATCTCTCTTTAAAACAGTACGTTCCAGCATCGGTAAAAACTTGTGACCATCTAACAAAAAATAAACCAAAAACACAGGTGTCATGATAATAATTAAAACAGTACTAAAAAGAGCTGATAGGATACTTCCGACACTATTCGTCACACTATTTAGGATATTTTGTAGGATATCTACATAGGAGAGATTTAACTGTTGAATGGTCGCTTGAATATCTAAATTTTGAAAGGCTGGATAAGTAGATAAATCCACAATCAAATCTTGCAAACGACTGTAGATTGTCTGACTTGTTGCTATCAAACTGGTCAACTGATTAATCAAAATTGGTAAGAGATAGACTACCCCAATAACTAGCCCCCAGATCAAGGCACACAAGGTTAGTAGAATACCAATGATACGATTAATTCTGAAATACTTTTGTAAAAAATTTACAATAGGATTGGTCAAATAATATAAAAAACTACCTAGAAGAAAGGGAATCATTATGGTGTTTGCGACACTTACAAAGGGCGTTATAATCCCACCCATCTGTCTCCATAAATAGAAGATTATGGTTAATAGTAAAATCTCACTGGTCCAAAAAAATAATTTATTCTTACGAAACATGAGGTACCTCCATTCATCTATTTTACCACACTTTCAAAAAAGCTTCTTTCTTCTATCATGAAACTGGGAATATTTTTTTCTTTATGTTAGAATAAACTTACTATGAAAAAAATAATTTTAACTCTACTAAGCTTATCCGTAATTGGATCGGCTTCTACTGTTGCCGCTCAAGATTTTAATATTGCTGCAAAACATGCCATTGCTGTTGAAGCAAATACTGGTAAAATACTTTATGAAAAAGATGCAACTCAGGCAGTCGAAATCGCCTCTATTACAAAACTACTGACAGTCTACCTTGTTTATGAGGCATTAGATAAAGGAACAATCACCTTATCAACTCCTGTAGATATTTCTGATTATCCTTATCGATTAACAACAAACTCTGAAGCAAGCAACGTCCCTATGGAGGCTCGTAATTATACCGTCGAACAACTACTGGAAGCAACATTAGTATCTAGCGCTAACAGTGCAGCCATTGCTCTAGCTGAGAAAATTGCTGGCTCAGAAAAAGATTTCGTCGATATGATGCGGGCAAAACTCTTGGAATGGGGAATTCAGGATGCCACTGTTGTCAATACGACAGGTCTTAACAATGAGACTCTAGGGGATAACATTTACCCAGGTTCTAAAAAAGATGATGAAAACAAGCTCAGTGCTTATGATGTTGCTATCGTTGCTCGCAATCTCATCAAAAAGTACCCACAAGTCTTGGAAATCACCAAAAAACCGTCTTCTACTTTTGCTGGAATGACAATCACTTCGACTAACTACATGTTAGAAGGCATGCCTGCTCATCGAGGGGGCTTTGACGGACTTAAGACAGGAACGACAGACAAAGCTGGTGAATCTTTTGTTGGTACTACTGTCGAGAAAGGAATGAGGGTTATTACAGTTGTTTTGAATGCAGACCATCAAGACAATAATCCTTACGCTCGTTTCACAGCTACATCTTCACTAATGGATTATATCTCTTCTACATTCACACTTCGCAAAATCGTTCAAAAAGGCGATGCCTATCAAGATAGCAAAGTCCCTGTACAAGACGGAAAAGAAGATACAGTCACTGCTGTTGCCAAAGATGATATCTCTCTAATTGAACGTGTTGGGAATCAATCTTCCAAATCTGTTCAATTCACACCTGATTCCAAAGCAATCCCAGCACCACTTGAAGCTGGAACAGTGGTTGGCCATTTAACTTATGAAGACAATGACTTGATTGGTCAAGGTTACATTACCACTGAACGTCCTAGTTTCGAAATGCTAGCAGAAAAGAAAGTTGAAAAAGCCTTCTTCTTAAAAGTTTGGTGGAATCAGTTTATCCGCTTCATCAACGAGAAATTATAAAAAATCGCGATTTAAACCGCGATTTTTTGTTATAAGTTCTTCTTCAAAGTACTTGACTTTGGGTAAATCTAATACTCAATGAAAATCAAAGAGCAAACTAGGAAGCTAGCCACAGGTTGCTCAAAGCACCGCTTTGAGGTTTCAGATAAAGCCGACGTTGTTTGAAGAGATTTTCGAAGAGTATAAAATCAAATTTTACCCAACTGATCCTTCCATCTCATAGCTAATCAAGCGGTTAAGCTCAACGGCATATTCCATTGGAAGCTCTTTTGTAAAGGGCTCTACAAATCCCATGACAATCATCTCAGTTGCTTCAGATTCTGACAATCCACGGCTCATGAGGTAATAGAGTTGCTCTTCTGAAATCTTAGATACTTTGGCTTCGTGTTCCAAAGCCACTTGCGAGTTGTGAATTTCATTAAATGGAATAGTATCTGATGCTGACAAATCATCCATGATAATTGTGTCACACTCGATGTGAGAAACAGATTTCTTAGAGTTCTTGTTAAAGGTTACTTGTCCACGGTAGTCAACCTTTCCTCCACCTTTAGCGATAGATTTAGACACGATAGACGAGCTTGTATGTGGAGCGTTGTGGATCATCTTAGCTCCAGTATCCTGGTGTTGCCCAGCATTGGCAAAGGCGATAGAGAGCATAGTACCACGCGCCCCTTCTCCATCTAGGTAAACAGATGGGTATTTCATGGTTGTTTTGGCACCCAAGTTTCCATCAATCCACTCAACCGTGGCATCCTTTTGAGCCTTAGCACGCTTAGTAACCAAGTTATAAACGTTATCAGACCAGTTTTGGATGGTTGTATAACGCATATAAGCACCATCTAAGGCAAAAATTTCTACGATGGCAGCATGCAAGCTGTTACTTGAATAAGTTGGCGCTGTACATCCTTCTACGTAGTGGACACTTGCTCCCTCATCAACGATAATCAAGGTACGTTCAAACTGACCAGTATTTTCGTTGTTGATACGGAAGTAAGTTTGAAGAGGAATATCTACCTTGACTCCTTTTGGTACGTAGATAAAGGTTCCACCTGACCATACTGCCGAGTTGAGGGCAGCCAACTTGTTATCTGTTGGTGGTACCAACTTCGCAAAGTATTGTTTAAACAAGTCTGGGTATTCCTTGAGGGCAGAATCCGTATCTGTAAAGATAATCCCCAATTTTTGGAACTCTTCCTTCATGTTGTGGTAAACCACTTCTGACTCGTACTGGGCAGAGGCCCCCGCTAGATAGGCACGCTCAGCTTCAGGGATCCCGATTCGTTCAAAAGTTTCCTTAATTTTTTCAGGAACGTCATCCCAAGAACGAGCTGGTTTATCAGATGGTTTTTGGTAGTAGATCAAGTCATCAAAATCAATCTCTGACAAGTCTGCTCCCCAAGTTTGCATGGGCATTTTTTTGAAGGTTTCATAAGATTTCAAACGGAATTCTAACATCCACTCAGGTTCTCCCTTTGCAGCTGATAGTTCACGAATGACATCTTCATTCAATCCTTTTCCTGTCGATAGGACAGGCTCTACATCATCATGGAAACCAAATTTATATTCACCAAGGTCAATTGGTTTTGGTTCTACTCTTTCTTCAGCCATAATATCCTTTCTTTCATTCTTCATTTCTACTGATTCATAAGACAAAAGAAACTTGTCTTACTTATTTTCTTGATTTTCAATTGTTTTCTTCAGGGCGTTCCAAGCTAGGATCGCACACTTGATTCGTTGAGGAAATTTGGCAACACCTGATAAGAAGGCTGCGTCTCCAAGTTGGTCTTGACGCACATCTTTTTGCCCTTGAACCATTTCAGAAAAAATAGTCGCAAGTTCTAAGATTTCTTGTTTGGTTTTTCCTAAAACTGCATCTGTCATCATGCTAGCAGAGGCAGTTGAGATGGTACATCCTGAGTTTAGAAAAGCGATATCCTCCAAACGATCCTCTGCATCAAACTTGACAGATAGGTTGATGACATCGCCACAGGTTGGATTGTTGAGACTGATTTGTTCAGCATCATCCAACTTCCCTTGATGATGTGGATTTTTCGAATGGTCCGCTACCACTGCCATATAAAGGCTATCTAGTTTAGAAAGTGCCATTGAAAAACTCCTTTGTCTTTTGTAGGGCATCGATTAGCTTGTCGCAATCTGCCTTGGTATTGTAGATATAAAAACTTGCACGAGCTGTTGCTGGAACTTCCAAATATTGGAGCAAGGGTTGAGCGCAATGATGACCTGCGCGAACAGCTACACCTTCATAATCAAGTGCTGTAGCTAGGTCATGGGGATGAAGATCCCCTAAGTTAAAGGCAATGACACCTGAGCGTTGAGCCAAGTCCTTTGAACCATAAATGGTCAATCCATCGATTGCCTGCAATTTTGGAAATACGTATGAGATTAATTCCTGTTCATGAGCTTCAATGGCATCCATACCAATCTTTTCCAGATACTCCACTGCCGCAGCAAGTCCAATTGCACCTGCCATATTGGGAGTTCCTGCCTCGAATTTCCAAGGTAATTCCTTCCAACTAGCAGATTGTTCATAAACGAAATCAATCATTTCGCCGCCAAATTCTACTGGTGACATTTGTTCCAGATACTTTTCTTTACCGTAAAGAACACCGATACCAGTTGGACCCGCCATCTTGTGACCTGAAAAGGCAAAGAAGTCCACATCCAAATCCTGGACATCAATCTTCATATGAGGCGTAGATTGAGCACCATCCACCACCATAATGGCTCCAACTTGATGGGCCAATTGAGTGATTTCTTTGATTGGATTGACCACTCCAAGAACATTGGATGCATGAGCTAGCGAAACAAACTTGACCTTGTCCGTCAATTTAGCTCGCAGATCATCCATATCCAAGGCTCCATCCTTGAGATAGACATAGACAAGCTCAGCTCCAGTCTTGCGACAGGCTTCCTGCCAAGGAATAATATTGGAATGGTGTTCCATGACAGAAATCAAAACTTGATCTCCCTCAGTCAAGACTTCCTCAGCAAACCGTGCAACCCAGTTAAGACTGGTTGTCGTTCCTCTAGTAAAGAGAACTTCCTTTGTAGAGCCTGCATTGATAAACTTACCAATGGTTTCACGGGCAGCTTCATAGGAAGCTGTTGCCCGTTCTGCCAAGGTATGAACACCACGGTGAACATTGGCATTATCCTGTTCATAGTAGCGGTTAATCGTTTCCAGAACTGCTAGTGGTTTTTGTGTCGTCGCAGCATTGTCCAAATAGACCAATGGTTCATCGTTGACAATCTGGTCTAAAATTGGAAAATCCTTGCGAATCGCTTCTACATCTAACATAGCCTACCCCTTAGCGTTTTGACAATTTTTCTTCGATAGTTGCAATCATTTCATCACGAACTTCCTTGACTGGAATCTCAACGATAACAGATCCAAGGAAACCACGAACAACCAAGCGTTCTGCAGTTGCCTTATCCAAGCCACGGCTCATGAGGTAGTACATATCTTCTGGATCTACCTGACCGATAGAAGCCGCGTGTCCTGCAGTAACGTCATTTTCATCAATCAAAAGGATTGGATTGGCATCTGAACGCGCTTGATCTGACAGCATAAGAACACGGCTCTCTTGTTGCGCATCTGCCCCCTTAGCACCCTTGATGATGTGACCGATACCATTGAAGGTCAAGGTTGCTTTTTCAAGAATAACCCCATGTTGCAAGATATTCCCAATTGAGTTGCAACCATAGTTGGTTACACGTGTATCAATCCCTTGTACCTGACGGCCACTTGAAAGAGCTACAACTTTAAGGTCAGCATGGCTGCCATTTCCAATCAGGTCACTATCAAAGTCAGCAACGACGTTTCCTTCGTTCATGACACCAATCGCCCAGTCAATGCTTGCGTCGTTGCCTAATTTACCACGACGGCTAATGTAAGCAGTGACGTTTTCACCTAGACGGTCGATCGCAGCAAACTTCACTTGAGCACCAGAACGTGCAATTACTTCTACTGTGATATTAGCAGTTGCTTTAGCACTTCCTTCACCGCGAGATTCCAAACGTTCCAAATAGCTAATCTTACTGTTCTTACCAGCGATAATCATAATATGCTTGTTAAACGGTACATCACTATCACTATCTTGGTAGAAAATACCTTCGATTGGCTCTTTAATTTCAACATTATCAGGAATGTAGAGAACAGCACCACTGTTGAAATAAGCTGTATGGTAGGCTGCCAACTTGTCATCGTCATACTTAACAGATGACATGAAGAATTCCTCAATAAGCTCTGGAATTTCTTCTAAAGCTGAGTGGAAGTCTGTAAAGACGACACCCTGTTCAGCCAACTCAACTGGAGTTTGCTCAAAAACAGTCTGAGTTCCTACTTGCACCAACTTCAAGTGATTATCTAGAACTGTGAAATCTGGAACATTTGCTGATGGCTCACTTTCTGTAATCGTTCCATCACCCAGATTCCAACGGTGGAATTTGACACGCTCAATAACTGGTAATTCCAAAGTCTCCATCTTGTCAAAAGCTTTTTGACGGAGATCAGCCAACCAGCTTGGTTCAGCGTGCATTTCTGAAAAAAGTTTAATATTTTCTTTAGTCATTTACTTCTCCTAAAAGATACGAGGGAATTACAATTCTTCCTTGTAGTCGTAGCCAAGTTCTTCAGCTAGTTTTGCGTATCCTTCACGTTCCAAACGCGCAGCCAATTCTGGACCACCTGAAAGGACAACACGACCTTCCATCATCACGTGTACCACATCAGGTGTGATGTAGTTCAAAAGACGTTGGTAGTGAGTGATAATCATAGCACCAAAGCCTTCACCACGCATGGCATTAACACCTTTAGAAACAACTTTAAGAGCGTCAATATCAAGACCAGAGTCAATCTCATCCAAAAGGGCAAAAGTTGGTTCCAACATCAAAAGTTGAAGAATCTCATTACGTTTTTTCTCACCACCAGAGAAGCCTTCGTTGAGGTAACGCTCTGCCATTTCTTCTTTCATGTTGAGCAATTCCATCTTCTCGTCCAATTTAGTGATAAACTCACGAACTGAAATCTTCTCATCATCTTCTTTACCAGCATTCATAGCTGCACGAAGAAACTCAGCGTTAGTAATACCAGGAATTTCTGATGGGTATTGCATAGCAAGGAAAAGTCCCATACGCGCACGCTCGTCAACTTCCAATTCAAGGATGTTTACGCCGTCAAACAAGACTTCACCTTTGGTAACTTCATAGTTTGGATTTCCCATGATAGCGGCAGAAAGAGTTGATTTACCAGTACCATTTGGTCCCATGATAGCGGCAATTTCTCCTGTTTTCAGGGTCAGGTTAACCCCTTTTAAAATTTCTTTTCCTTCAATCTCAACGTGAAGATCTTTGATCTCTAATACTGACATGATAGTTCCTTTCTTTTTCAAGGCCTTTACAGTACTTACTAGAAACATACTTGATTTCCCTAGAAAACACGGTAAAAGGTCAATAAATATACTTTTATAGTATAACAAAAAAAAGCCCAAAAGGCTTTGATTTTGTCTAGAAGCTGAGGACTAGTCTTTTCCTTTTAAATGTTGGTCAATAACATCTACAATCTTGCCCATCAAGTAACTAACTCTAAAGTTTCTAAAGAGCAAAATGGCCCAAAAGGTTGCCATAATATAGCGACCAGTCATCCAGGCTTCATTGAAAAAATAGGTCTCAGCAGCTGTAAACAGTGCGATGATAATAAATTGTTGTCTATTCATAAACTTATTGTATCATGAAATCTTTCTTTAGTCTTCCTCTACCTTCACTTTATCAGCCAAAAATTCAAATCCTTCAGGAATCAGACTTTCTTCTGCTTCTTTTTCAGTTTGGGAAGATTTGGCTTTGGCTGAAAAGGCTGCGCGAACTTCTTTCCATTCCTCCATGGAAATAGCTAAAATCTCAGGTGAAAAACCTGCTGCCTGACTGAGGATGTTGCCAAACATGGTATTGAGATTATCTCGTTTCATAGTTTGACCAGCATTGAAGTTAGACTCAAAAGCAAGAATAGCATGGTGTTCATTGGCCGCAACAGGTTGAGAACCAACTAGCAGAGCCTTGTCTGGCCCACCAAGACTTTCAATTACCTCTCCCCAGGCATTTTGTAAACGAATCAGATTTTGACGTGCTAAATCAGGATTTTCGACGGCCTCTTGTAAGATCGATTGAACTTTATTGCGATCCACACGATAGACTGTCTTGCCTGCTGCTGGACGGGGAGGTACTGGACTTGTTGGCTTGGGTACAGTTCCCACATTTGCGAGTTCTTGTTTGAGACGCGCAACTTCCTGTCTCAATGCAGCAATTTCACTTTCAACCGCTCCTGAAAGAGCTGATTCAGGCTTAATCTCCGCCAAACGGATAGTCATCATCTCAGCATAAATCTTGGGCTGCAAACTAGACTTAATATCTGCTAAACTGACTGTCGCTAAGCGAATCATTTCAAACAGATTTTCTTGAGGAAGTGTCAAATTTTCTACAAAGACTGGACTATGATGAGTGTTTTCTCCCCCTGTTTGAACAATTAACAAGTCTCTTAAATAGTGCAAAAGGTCGGTCACAAAACGAGTCATGCTCTTACCATTGTCAAAGAGAAGATTTAAGCAAGACAAAGCCTTGGGAACATCCTGTTGAGACAAGGCAGCCACATAATCATCCAAGGCTGATAGACTAATAGTCCCTGTAATTTCTTCAGAGATAGCAGTCGTCAATTCATTTCCCTGCGTCAAACTCAGGGCTTGATCCAAAATAGACAAGGCGTCTCTCATTCCACCTTCAGCCCGTCTGGCAATGATTTCCACAGCCTCTGGTTCAGAACTGATATTTTCTTTTTCTAAGATATAGTGGATATGCTCCTTAATATCCTGTGTCTTAATTGATTTAAATTCAAAACGTTGCACACGGGATAGAATAGTGGCAGGAATCTTGTGCAATTCAGTAGTGGCCAAAATAAAGACCACATTCTGTGTTGGCTCTTCCAGCGTCTTTAGGAGGGCATTAAAAGCCCCTGTAGACAGCATATGAACCTCATCTATGATATAAACCTTGTAACGAGCAAGGCTAGAGGCGTAGGTAGATTTATCACGAATTTCACGGATTTCATCTACCCCATTATTAGAGGCCGCATCCATTTCAATGACATCTTCTAAACTACCGTCCGTCACTGCCTGACAAATATAGCAGTTATTACAAGGTTCACCACCCACTTGATTGGGACAGTTCATAGCTTTAGCAAAAATCTTAGCTACACTGGTTTTTCCTGTTCCACGTGGACCAGAAAAAAGATAAGCATGACTTATTTTCTCTTGTTCAACTGCTTGTTTAAGAGTCTTAGCCACAACTTCCTGTCCAACCAACTGGGAGAAGTTTTGACTTCTATATTTTCGATAAAGTGCTTGATACATTAGGCTTTCTCCCCAAACATTGTAAAGTCCCATTCTGTCTTTTCAAGTAAAATAGCGACAAATTGTTCCAAATAATCTCGATCCATAGCATCATAATCATCAATCTCTGAAGAATCAAGATCCAGAACTCCAAGTAGTTGACCATTCTTTATCATCGGCACAACAATTTCACTTTTAGCACGACTATCACAAGAAATATAGTTAGGATAAGTTGTTACATCACCAACCAGAACAGTTTCCTGAAAATGAGCTGCCTCCCCACAGACACCCTTGCCCAGTGCAATACGGATGCAAGAAACACCACCTTGGAAGGGACCTAAAATCAATTCCTCTCCATCGAACAAATAAAAGCCTGCAAATACAGTATTAGGAAAGCGTGATTTTAAAAGAGCACTGGCGTTGGAAAGATTAGCCAAAACATTGGTTTCACCATCCAATAAA
>CAUQIP010000043.1:0-12880 GCA_963518235.1 uncultured Streptococcus sp.
CTTAATCTGAAACGCTTTCAGATGAGGGGATTTTGTGCGCTCTTTTTTTCGATTCATTTTGGCTACAAAAGCAATAAAATCAAGCATTAGTAAAACCAGTGGAACTTACCCTGACACGGATTTCCACTGGTTTTTACGATTTTTATCAGACTAACTTCTACTTGGATTAGCGGTGGAACTTAGTTTGGGAATTTACCAAGCATTTGGGCATTCTTTAAAATAAGATTTTCAGTTTTAAGAGCCAATTTAGGGCTGTGTAAAGAAAAAAGCCCTATTAAAGGCTTTCTTAGGATGTTTACATCCACCCTGAGGGAATCGAACCCCCATCTCAAGAACCGGAATCTTACGTGATATCCATTACACTAAGGGTGGAAACTTGTTTTATTATAACAGAAATTTGCTCTAATAACAAGTTTTTTTCTAGTGAGATAGCCCGTCTTAGTGGGAAGCATCTCCATTCCAGATGGAGTTTTTCACGATAACATAATCAACGTGTTTAAGGTCAGCAACCTGACGTCCACCTGCATAAGAAATAGCACTTTGAAGATCTTGTTCCATCTCAGTTAAAGTGTCTTGCAGATGACCTTTAGCAGGAAGTAAGATACGTTTTCCTTCGACGTTTTTATAAGCTCCTTTTTGGTATTGGGAAGCTGAACCATAGTATTCTTTGAATTGTTCACCATCAACTTCAATCGTTTTCCCTGGACTTTCAATATGTCCTGCAAAGAGGGAACCAATCATGACCATGCTAGCACCGAAGCGGATAGACTTGGCAATATCGCCATGAGTACGAATTCCTCCATCTGCAATGATTGGTTTACGTGCAGCCTTGGCACACCAGCGTAGAGCAGCCAACTGCCAACCACCTGTACCAAAACCAGTCTTGACCTTGGTGATACAAACCTTACCAGGACCGATTCCGACCTTAGTAGCATCCGCACCAGCATTTTCCAATTCACGCACAGCTTCTGGTGTCCCCACATTTCCAGCAATGACAAAGGTATCTGGCAATTCTTTCTTGATGTGTTGAATCATAGAAATCACGCTATCCGCATGACCATGGGCAATATCAATCGTGATGTATTCCGGAGCATCAGCCTTGAGCTGGCTAACGAAATCATACTCGTAGTCCTTAACACCAACAGAGATAGAAGCAATGAGTCCTTGATCGTGCATGCGTTTAATAAAAGGAATGCGTCCTGCCTCATCAAAACGGTGCATAATGTAGAAGTAACCCCCTTTAGCCAGTTGCTCTGCTACATTTTCATCCAAAATCGTCTGCATATTAGCTGGCACAACAGGTAGTTTAAAGGTGTGATTTCCTAAAGTGACACTTGTATCCGCTTCTGCCCGGCTTTTAATCACACATTTATTTGGAATCAATTGAATATCTTCGTAATCAAAAATTGGAAATTCATTTAACATATCAATGTCTCGTTTCTTTTGTAATGACCTACCTATGCTCTCGCACCACTACGTCTTTTCCGACGTTTCCTTAATTTATTATAAACCAAAGTACAGTTTTTGTCAAATAATTTTATAAATTAAAATATATTGTTCGGATTTTACTTGTGCGAATAATAAAAGAAAGAGGAGAGATTATTTTCTCCCCACTTCTTTAGTAATATTCCTTTTAAAAGTTTCTTCAGAGTTTTCCATCATTTCACAAAATTCACGATAAGATGAAGACTTCTGAGGGATTTGGATAGACCATTTCTTCAACAAAGCTCCATAACCTGCTAGCTTTCCTATCTCATTATCAACAACCTTGTCCTTGCTCGGAAAAACAAGACCAGCCTTCTCAGCTTTTAAAATATAAGAATAGGAAATCAGCTGGAATAAGTCCTCACGGTTGATTCCTTTTTCCGTCAATTCCAGTTTTTTATACTTAGCATCTAATACTATTTTAAGCTCTTCTTGATAAAAATCCGGAAATACTTTTCTTTCTCGACTAGAAAATACTGAAATTCCGTCCGTCTTATCTTTATTTCGTGGATGGATGAAATCTTTTGGCAACAAAGTATGAACATACTCTTCCCAAAGCCAGGCAACATCAAAAAGAATACCATGAATTTTTTGATCTTGATACCCCAAACCGTGCTTTTCTTGGTTTAGGATCATCAGACAAAGTTCTTGTAACTTTCTGTACTCGTGAAAGTATGCATGACGTATAGGTTTAGATTGATTTACCCGAATAATCTTAGCACGATCAGCTAGTTTATAAGAAGGCGTTACACGCACGATTTCAGCTACGTTTTCACGACTAGTTGAGAGATTATCTAGTACCCCTTGACCAATGCTTTTCTGGTTCTTAATGTATTCAATAGTGTGACGGACCAACTGCATGAGGGGATTATCATAGGTGAACTCTCTCGTTGTGTAGGCAATATTTCCCGTGAAAGGAAGATTTTTCTTGAGATGGTTTCTTACATCAATCACTCCCTTAACATGACTGTCGTTATGAGAAAATCGATGATATTCCTTATAAAGACCTTTTCGAATAGCAGCTTGTAGATACTTGGGAAAGAGATACATCAAAAGCTGACAAAGCCTCTCTTCACGAGACAAAGCAACATCTAAATTAGTGAGATTGATATGAAGAACCTTGTGTAAGAGATAATGCAAAAAATAGTCATTACTCTCATCAGAAAAGCGAGAGGAAATCGTTAATCTTTCCTGACCACACCCCAGAAAACCAATCACATTTCCAGTCTTGATTTTCTGATTAACTGTTTCAAAGATTTTTTGGTCCTTCTCTAAGTCAGGAGAATCCTTCAAATCATTTGGAAAAATGAAAACACGTTCATCTTGAGATAGACTTTCCAAGGTTCTATCTAAAAGAAGATTGCTTAGTTTAGGATATTCTTCAACAAATTCTTCTTTAACAATCTTGTGTTGATTATCAGTAATCCGCATCATTATCACCAGTATCTTGCGGTTCTGTTCGCTCGTTATTTGTCAGATCAAATGCTTTTTTCAAAGTTTCAAGAGTTTCAACTTCTTCATAAGAACCACGTACATAATCTTCCAAAAGTGGTTTGAGATAATCAGACCAGAGTAATTCATAGTCAAAATCTACATCCTGCAACTTAAGGAAATAACTTGGTCCAATATGATAATGACTGTTTAGCTCCTGAACATTTTCGATAGCAGCATTTAAGTTTCTTAAACGTTTTTTCGCTTCTTTTGCTTCATCACCGAGAACATCGTCTAGCATACCAACTTGACTCTCGGCAGTAACTTCAACAAAACGGAAACGACGACGCATAGCAAAATCAAAGGTGTCCACTGAACGATCAATATCATTCATAGTTCCGATGATGTAAACATTTTCGGGGATATAAAACTTTTCGTCAGTTTCGTGTAGATTTGCATATTGGGTAGAAACACTTCCCTTTTCACCACGATAATCAGGATCAATTGAGAAAAAGAGTTCCCCAAAAATCTTAGAAATCTCACCACGATTGATTTCATCAATGATGAAGACGAATTTCTTGTCTGTGTCAATCGTTGGAGATACATAATCACATAAACCATAACTTTCTTTCATGTGATCCAAAACAATTTTGTGGTAAGTTTGGTACTTTAGATGAGTCTCCTCGCCCTTGTATAAAAGATATACATTTTCTTTAGTGGCAACAGGAGAATCAAACTTCACATTCCCTTGGCTATTTAAACTAGCTGGAACTGAACTACGAGGAAACAAATATTGTCCCTGTTTCTCATTGATAGCATCCGTTAGTTTAGCCCACGTTTCCTCAAAATTATCTTGGCCTCCAGTTTTCTTAGCGTCTCTAGCTTTCTGACAGAACTTCTTAAAAATACCATCCTCTAGCTTAAACTCAATGGTACCATCTCCATTAGATACTGGTCTTAAACCCTCAACAAAATCCGTATAATCATAAGATGGGTGAAACTGTACAAAGCCGATTTGGTCTTTATTACCATTTGTTAACTCTTTGGCTATATCTTTGGCTAAGCGTGTTTTTCCCGTACCTGGTGCCCCACGGAGGATAAGGTTTGGAGACTTTAATAGAGATTGAGTTAATTGATGACGAAAATTGTTTGATGAATCCATTGTACTATTGTCTTCCTTATTTTCCATAAAAAGCTTAGAATACTCAAAAAGCATAGTTCCTAATTTCGATGGCTCCAACTCAGGATAAGTTTTAGACACCAGTTCAATTATTTTATGATTTTGCAGATAAGGTCCACCTTGATTTGTCTGAGAAACAAAGTGGTTCCAAAATTCTTTCTGACTATTAATATTTACACCAAAGAAAGGATCTCCCTCAGAATAGATACAAAGTAATTTTGTCACCATAGCAGAACGACCAATAAATTCATTTGTTGATCTTTTCATATCAAAAATAGGATTTTCAAAGTTAAAACGAATACCTTCTTTGATAATTTCATACAAATCTGATTTTAATTTTGAAAATCGCTGATCCAACTCTGAAATCTCATTATTAGCTTGATCTTTATATTTGTTTGTTTTTTTATTCCAATAAATACCAAATTTTGAAGCTGAGCCACCAGAAATTCCAAGAAATAGATTTTTGTATTTTCCTTTCTCAAGAGCGTAGCACAAAGACTTATTTTGCTGTCCCTTTCCTATTATATATTCATCGATTGACATTGTTAAAATCCTATCCAAAGGCCATTCCTGGAGAAACTCTTCTTTTAATTTATCATTAAACTTTTCACCAGCAGTTGCCTTATTTAATAACTCTTCTTTATTTAGATTATACCATTTATAAAAATCTTCTAAACTAACTTTTCTTTTATTCATCAATCTAACTCCTTTTACTAATGATGTTTAAATATTGGCATTACTTATTAACATATATTTTATAAATAGAATACCATATCCTATAGAAAAAGAAAAGAATTTCTAAAAAAAGCCCAGCGTTAGGAGCTTCAATGTCTCATAACACTAGACTTCTTTTTTTATCTTAGTAATACTCTCCCTGACGGTAGTCCCATGAGTTAAAGGTATCTGACAGGTGCATCATGATTTTATCAATGTCAAGCCCTTTACGGATGACGACTGGTGCTGGTGAGATTGAACGGTCTCCTCCTTGTTCTGGGATGAGTTTGCCGTCTTTATCGACCATAGACACCATCACACCTTGCTCATAGCGTGTTTCAATCGTTTTGTCAGGCTGGATAGATGCCACATAGTCGTCCGCCTCGATAACAAGGTCAACTGCCCCTTCAATGCGTTCTCCGATACCTTCTACCTTACCACGATTTCCTTTTCCAGATGGATTTGCAGATGAGGCATAAACCATTTTACCTTCTTCCCAAAGTTTGGCAGCCAATTGTTCACCAGCTTTCCCGAATTTGATAACAAAACAGCTAGTACCACGCACGTCCGTCATCAGTTCTTCACGGCCATCACCGTATGCTTTGAGTTTTTCAAAGGCTTCTGGTTTCCAAGGAAGGATACAACCAAGAAGAATATCTTCATCCCAATGTTTTTGGTAGAAGGCTTCAATTTCTGGGTTAAGTTGTGCTAAAGCACGAAGCTCGTCCATGCTACCACAAAGTACAACACCTGGTTTGTTACGGTTACGCTCTTTAGCTGCGAACTTGCGCTCAAGTCCTGCCTTGTCGCTAGTCATGATAATGTAACCAACTTTAGTAGGGCAAACGATACATCCGCCCTCACCTTTTAAAATGTCATAGCCTTCTTGTGAAAGTGTTCCGTTCCATTGAATGTGTTTTGTCATAGTTCTATATTTCCTTTTCTATTTTTCTTCTATTCCTGCCAGTAGGCTGGTCGTTGTTTTTCATATGCAGCAATCAAGTCTTCATACTGCAAAGTGATACCGATATCATCCAAACCATTTAAGAGCTTGTGCTTCCATTCGCTATCGATTTCGAAAGTGAATTCTCCAACTGGTGAGATGATTTTCTGTTGTTCCAAGTCCACAGTTACCTGGTCGGTAGGTCTCAGCTGGGCTAGTTTCTCTCTAACCTTCCTTGGCTGAACAATGGGTAACATGCCATTATTGAGTTCATTATTGTAATGAATATCCCCAAAAGACCCTGCAATTACGACTTTAAAACCATAGTCAGATAGAGCCCAAGCGGCGTGCTCCCTCGAAGAACCTGCCCCAAAGTTATCCCCTGAGATGAGAATACTAGCTTTCCGGTATTCAGGTCGGTTAAAGACAAAGTCAGGATCCTCAGTATACTTGTCGTCCAGATAACGCCAAGCATACATGAGGTACTTACCAAAGCCTTTTTTATCAATTAACTTGAGAAACTGCTTGGGTAGGATTTGGTCGGTGTCAATGTTATCATTCATGAGAGGAACAGTCGTTCCCGTATAAACTGTAAATTTCTCCATATCCTCTCCTTACTGGGCTTCTGGCATTTGCCGAACATCTACGAATCGCCCTGCGATAGCCGCTGCTGCTGCCATGGCTGGACTGCAGAGGTGGGTCTTAGCACCAAATCCCTGTCTGTCTTCAAAGTTGCGGTTACTGGTTGAGGCGCAGTGGACACCATCAGGGACCTTGTCAGGATTCATCCCTAGGCACATAGAGCAACCTGGGTCTCTCCATTCAAAGCCAGCATCTAGGAAGACCTTGTCCAAGCCCAACTTCTCAGCAGCTCGTTTGACAGGACGAGAGCCTGGAACCACGATAGCCGTTAAATTGGGTGCTATTTTCTTCCCTTTAACAAATCGGGCAGCCAGCTGTAAATCGCTGAGACGAGCATTGGTACATGAACCGATAAAGATATAACCTAGTTCAATATCTGCAGGCTTTTGACCTGGTTCCAAGTCCATGTAATTGTAGGCTCGCTCATCATTCATATCCTTAATTTCTGGGAAGCTACTGTCAAAGTCAACGCCCATAGCAGGATTGGTCCCCCAGGTCACCATAGGAGCTAGGTCTGATACATCCATCCGGATAACCTTATCATAGACAGTATCATCATCACTGACAAGGGTTTTCCAATCCGCCACAGCCTCTTCGAAGTCCTCTGGAATACATTCTCGTCCCTTGAGATAGTCATAGGTGGTTTGATCCGGATTCATGATTCCCATCTTAGAGCCAAACTCGATGGACATATTGCAGATGGTCATTCGCTCTTCCATGCTCAGCGCATCAATAGCTTGTCCACGATATTCCACGACATAACCAACACCACAAGCAACACCGTACTTGGCAATCAAGGCTAAAATGAAATCCTTGGAATAAACTCCTTTTTGAGGAACACCAGTGAATTCTACCAACATTTTCTTGGGTTTGACTTGCCAGAGGGTTTGGGTAGCAAAAACATGCTCAACTTCACTGGTCCCAATTCCAAAGGCGATTGCTCCGAAAGCTCCGTGGGTTGCCGTATGGCTGTCCCCACAAACAATGAATTTTCCTGGTTGGGTCCGTCCTGTTTCTGGACCAACCATATGAACGATTCCTTGTTTTTCAGAACCATGGGCCGCATGTTCAATCCCAAACTCCTCAACATTTTCAGCAAGCTTATCAATTTGAGCCTTGGAAATGACATCTCGAATATCGTAGATATTAACCGTCGGGACATTGTGGTCAAAGGTTCCAAATGTCAAGTCTGGTCGTCTCAATCTGCGACCTGCATCTCGCAAACCTTGAAAGGCTTGAGGGCTGGTCACTTCATGAATATAGTGCTGGTCCACATACATGAGTTGGGGCTGCCCCTCTTCTCCTGTGATGACATGACGGTCCCATAATTTATCAAAAATCGATTTTCCTGCCATCCATTACCTCCAAATAACATATAAGGCTACTAGTGTGGACACCATCCCAAGAAACCAAACCGTTTTAAAGTACCATTTTCTAGTCTTGTGATGAAAAGTAATTCCTGCTAGCCAGGCACCAAAACCACCACAAGTAAAGGCTAAAATAAGTAAGATTTTCTCTGGAATGCGCCAAGCTCTTCTCCTTGCCTTGGATTTATCAATACCATAAATCAAGAAAACCATGACATTCCAAATCAAAAGGACTAGAGTAATTTTTTCATCTAACTTCATAACCTTGCAATAATAGCTTCCGTCATTTCCTTGGTCGAAGCCTGACCTCCAATATCTCTTGTTAAAATGCCTGCTGCTAAACTGGCTTCTACAGCATGTTCGATACGCTCCGCATCCTCATAACGTCCGAAACTATCTCTCAACATCATGGCCACTGATAAAATCATGGAAATAGGATTGGCAATTCCTTGACCTGCAATATCAGGCGCTGAACCGTGAATGGGTTCATAGAGACTTGGGCCATTTTCAGAATGACTTGCTGAAGGCATAACCCCAAGTGTGCCAGATAGAACGCTTGATTCATCTGATAGAATATCTCCGAAAAGATTCTCCGTCACGATGACATCAAACTTTGCAGGATTGGTAATCATGAGCATGGCAGCTGAGTCTACCAACTGGTGTTCCAAGGTTACATCTGGGAAATCCTGTGCGACCTCCTCAGCTACTCTTCGCCAGAGTTTTGAGGTCGCTAGAACGTTTTGCTTATCAATGCTAGTAACAATTTTTCTCCGACTTCTTGCGATTTCAAATGCCTTACGAATAATCCGCTCTATTTCTTCATAGCTATAGTCGTTAATATCACGCGCTTTGCGCTCTTCAAGGATATGATCCCCAAAGTAAATCCCGCCTGTCAACTCCCGCACCACGACAAAGTCTACACCAGCAATTCGTTCTGGTTTAAGTGGTGACAAATGTTTAAGACTGTCAAAGATTTTTACAGGGCGAATATTAGCGTAAAGATTGAGTTCCTTACGGAGAGCTAGCAAGCCTTGTTCAGGCCGAACCGTTGCTCCATCATACTGAGGACTACCGATAGCCGCTAGAAGAATTGCATCTGCTTCTCTACATGCCTTGAGTGTTTCATCAGGTAAGGGATGCCCTGCTACATCAATACCTGCACCTCCAAAAGGTCGTTTATCAATCTCATAGTCAAAACCTGTTTTTTCAGCTAGAGCTTCCAGAACCTCTAAACCAGCCTCCATGATTTCTGGGCCAATTCCGTCCCCTGCTAGAGCTACTATTTTCTTTGTCATAGCATTCTCCTTTACACACTAGGCATGTCACGATAGGAAACACTGCGTCCCATCTCACCAGCATTCTCTTTTTGAACAAAGGTATTAGCATTGATATAGGCAATAGCCGAAGCCTTCAACACATCGAAATCAAGCCCTGCTGCGTTAAAGATGGTTTCTGTATCTCTATTTTCAACAGTAACCAAAACCCGAGCTTGGGCATCGATTCCATCCGTCACCGCATCGATAGTGTAGGATACCAAGCGGACGGATTGGTTAAAGAACTTATCGATAGCGTTAAAGATTGCTTCAACGGAACCTTGCCCTGTCGCATTAAATTCAACTTTCTCGCCATCCATATTAGCTAGGCTAACGAGCGCTTCGATGTCATTATCTGCATGAGTTTGAAGTTGTAAATCATCAAAGTGGAATCCTTCAGGGTTTTCAACCATGGTTCCAGCTACCAGAGCTCGAATATCTGCATCTGTGATTTCTTGCTTTTTATCAGCCAGCGCCTTGAACTTAGCAAAGAGTGGTTTGATATCCTCTTCTGTAAAATCTAGAGCCAATTCTCTTAGTTTCTCAACGAAGGCATGGCGACCAGACAATTTTCCAAGTGGAAGACTATTACTCTTAACACCAACCAATTCAGGTGTAATGATTTCATAAGTAAGAGGATTTTTAAGGACTCCATCTTGGTGAATACCAGATTCGTGAGAAAAGGCATTACCACCAACCACAGCCTTGTTTTTAGGAACTGGAATACCAGAGAGGCGAGAAACCATTTCTGACGTATTCATTGTTTCATCCAAAACAATATCACTAGTTGCTTGGAAGAAATCCTCACGAATCTTCAAAGCAACAGCTACTTCTTCAAGAGCAACGTTACCTGCGCGTTCACCGATACCATTAATAGTTCCCTGGACACGTCCAGCACCGTGTTTAATTGCTGTCAAAGTATTTGCAGTTGCCATACCGAGATCATCATGACAGTGGACACCAAAGACAACGTTATGATCTGATTTAATATTTTCAGTCAAGTGGTCAAAGATGCGTGCAAACTCTTCTGGCGTGGTGAATCCAACCGTGTCAGGGATATTGATATAAGACGCACCAGCATCAACCGCTGTTTGAACGACTTGTAATAGGAAATCCAACTCTGTTCTAGTCGCATCCTCTGGAGAGAATTCGACCACTTCAAACTTAGAACGTGCATAAGAGACATGATCCTTAATAGCTTCTAGAATCTCTTCCTTGCTCTTATTAAGCTTGTACTTGCGGTGAATCGGACTGGTAGCGATAAAGACATGAATCTGTGGATACTTAGCATCCTTAAGTGCCTCATAACAAGCATCAATATCAGATTTTACAGAACGAGCTAATCCTGTCACTGCTGTTTTTTTCATGGTTTTAGCAATTTCTTGAACGGCTATAAATGAATCTGGACTAGCAGCCGGAAAACCAGCTTCAATTACAGAAATTCCCCATTTCTCCAGCTGTCTTGCAATGGAAACTTTTTCCTTTATTGAGAAGTTAACACCAGGTGTTTGTTCCCCATCACGAAGACTTGTATCAAAAAATTCAACTTTACGCATAAGATTTCCCCTTTTCCAAATGTGGTTTTAAAAAAACATCTCGCTCAGAAGTCCAAGCGAGATGTTGATTCACTCCCGCTTGGTAAGCCAAACAGGACTAATGCTTTTTGCACTAGCCCGAGTACCTCAACAACAAAGCAAATTGATTAAACTTAGCTGTTTTCATGTTTGACTTTCTCCTTCGTTTGATATCTTGTTTAGTATTTTAGCATAGGCAAAAGCACTTGTCAAGAAAAAATCCAATATTTTCTGAAAATTTCTTCAGTAGAGAATATTTCGCTAATTGAAAGTTCTTGAAAAATCTTGAAACATTTCATTTTTTAGAGGTTAAGTTCCAACTTTTTTCTATCAATTCTAGCACCTCTTCATCTGAAAACGTATCATCAAAAGCCACACTAATCCAGTAGCGTTTGTTCATATGAAAAGCTGGATAAATCCCCTTTTGTGAAAGCAAATCGGATACTTGGTCGTGTTTGAGGTTAATTGCTTCGACTAGACCTTCTCTGCCCTTTTCCAGCTTATCCCAAGTGATTCTCATCAAAACAGCATACCATTTTTTATTGCCTTCATGTCTTAACACTGCCGTATCAGGCGATTTCTCCCACAGAAACTCCAACTGATTACCATACTTTTCCTGAACTTGAGCCATGATTCGTTTAGTCTGAGGAAAGATATAATCCTGCACATCAAAACAGACCTTCCGAATCTGGTAAAGAATCTCCAAACAAACCTCACGGACACTTCCTACAAAACTCCCCCTCATGCTTTCCATATGGACTTGAGGATAGAGGTCGCCCGTTTCCTGATCAAAGACCTGAAAGCTCAAGTTTCCATCAACTACGGACACAGTCATGACAAAGTCACCCTGCAAAATCTGGCAACTATAAGTCCATACTTCCCCATTTTCTACAAAACCATAGGCACAGGCCTTTTCTTGATTAAACTGATAGGATTTAAAAATTCTAAACATAAGTGAAAACTGCTACCCAAAGCTAGCAGTTCCTTTCTATTTTTTAAAAGACAACCTTGGTTCCATGTAATTGTGTCACGCCTAGCTGATCTATAAAGGTTTGACGGTTGTCCAAGTCAATCCCCCCACCTGGTAGGATTTCAATTTTACCTTTAGAGTGCTCCAAAATTCTGTGATAATGAGCAAAACGTTTCTCTAGTGAATCGCCAGATACACCAGCACGAGTCAGGATACGGGTGACACCAGCTTGGCTGAGCCAGTCAATAGCCTCCAACTGGTCTTCATCACTCAATTCATCAAATGCCATGTGGAAGACAATTTCCATTCCTTTTGATGCAGCAATCAACTTCACTAGATTAGCTTTATCCAACTTCTTCTCAGCAGTTAAGGAACCAAATACAACTCCTTGACTTCCAGCCTGAGCACTCAAACGAATATCTTCTAGCATGATAGCAATTTCTAGTTCATTATAGACAAAGTCGCCACCACGTGGACGAATCATAGTCATAATGGTCGTATCGTAGTTAGCTGCCAGTTCAACCGCTGCCTTGGTCACTCCATAGCTGGGAGTTGTCCCACCAACTGCTAGATTGTCACAAAGTTCGATTCGACGAGCTCCAGCCTCCATCGCTTTTTCAAGCAAGGTCACATTTTCAGCACAAAATTCGTAAATCATTTGATTCTCCTTGAAGATTACTTTAAATTTATTATATCATATTGTTGTAAATATGTTTTCAATTTTATCAAGGCAAATAGTAACAAATTTTACCTATTCTTTGTCTGGAATAACCTTAAAGAGATAATAGGTGATAAAGATGGTCAAAGCTCCCAGACCGATTTTGACCGGCAAAAGAGGGGCAAAATAAATGGAAATTCCCATCAAGATGTAGATGGATACGATGATTTTTTTCTTACGTTCACGTGCAATGGACTTGGTTTCCCGAAAATCAGCTACATATGCTTGATAGAGCTTGGTATGGTAAAGCCAATCTTCGAATCGCTTGGAACTTCTGGAGAAACAAGCAATAGACAACAAAAGGAAAGGCGTTGTCGGTAACAAGGGTAAAACAACCCCAACAATAGCCAAGGCCAGTGATAAAAAACCAATAATAAGATAAATAATACGCATAACTACTCCTAATTAAAATAATCTTCTTCTAGTTTCGCATACAATGATGAATTTTGTCAAGCTCCAACCAAAAAGAGCCTGAAATTCACTTTCGGGGGTAACTTCTCAAAGTAACTTCCATTTGCCCAACCGAAGTGGAAATTAGTCTAA
>CAUQIP010000044.1:0-12251 GCA_963518235.1 uncultured Streptococcus sp.
GACTTAGCTGCCTCTTTCAGCACGCTTTCATCAGTCGCCCGACTATCGTCAAAATATGTCAGGGTAAGCTCGGTATTCGGCATGATCCCCAGCAAGTCCAACATATCCTCCAAAGCCTTGGTTTTGATACAAGTAAAGAGGATTTCCTTATGATAATCCGCAAAGCGTTCTTGTAAGGTTGCCACTAAAGCCTTGATAGCATGGGGATTGTGAGCCCCATCCAAAATCATCAAGGGCTCTCTAGACACGATTTCCAAACGTCCCGACCACCTTGTTTCTTCCAAAGCTTGAGCAAGCAAGTCATTGCTTGCTAGTTCTCGACCATCTTCTTGACAAAAAGTATCAAGTAAAGCTATGGCCATCCCTGCATTCTCTATCTGGTGCAAACCAAGCAGGCCAGTCTGGAAACGACCTTGTCTGACAGCACTTGCATAGTCAAAAATTTCCCCTGTCACCACACTCTTTTGATGACTGACCTGATAATATCTATCATATCGTATTCTCGGCGCATTTTTAGTTGCCGCAATAGAGTCAATCACAGCTAGCGCTTCTGGAGCAATGCGACCTGTTACCAAGGGAATACCTTGTTTGATAATACCAGCCTTCTGCTCTGCTATGGCCTCCAAGCTGTCCCCAAGTAAGGCTACATGATCCAATCCAATGGTCGTAATTCCTGTCAAAATGGGCTGGCAGACATTGGTGCTATCCAAGAGCCCGCCCATGCCCACTTCCATGATGGCCACATCTACTTGCTCTGAGGCAAAGTAGTCATAGGCTATGGCTGTGATAATCTCAAACTCGGTCGTTCCCTGCAAATTGGCAGTCGCTTCCCCCTCAAGCAAAGACTGATAGTCTGCCATGAGAGTTTCGAGTCTAGCCTCTGGGATAGATTCCCCATTGATGCTAATCTGGTCTGTATAATGAATGAGATAGGGCGAGCTGAATACACCAACTCTCAGCCCTAGCTTTTCCAACATATTTTTCAAAAAAGCAATGGTTGAACCCTTGCCATTGGTTCCTCCGATATGGATGACCTTGAGTTTGAGATGGGGATTGCCACGCAAAGCTAATAGTTCCACCATTCGTTCCAAGCCAAAATGCGGTTGATCCGTCCGGTAGTTAGCAATCCACTGATTGTTTTCAATTTCTTTCATCTTATTTATATTGTTTTAAATCTAAATTTTCCGCTTCATCAGCCAGACGAATGGCGGAGGCAATTTCAACTGCCATCCTGTGACTAGCTACGTCATGCACGCGCACCACTTCTACACCCTGTCTCGCAGCGATACTGGTTACATGAGCAGAGGCCGTGTCTCGATTGCGGAAACCAAGTTCTGTCTCAGGATTGACTTCAAAACCACTTTCTTCAAGGATATTGATGACAAATCGCTTGCGCGACACTCCAAGAAAGATTGGATAGCCTTTCTGATGTAGTTTATCCAGGTCCCGTAAAAGAAGCAGATTTTCTTTCTTGGTCAGACCAAAGCCAATCCCTGGATCCAACAGGATATTTTCTTGTGTGATTCCAGCTTGATTCGCTCTCGCTAAGGCTCTGTCAAAGAAAGTCTCCATCAACTCTTCGATTGGCAATGTTTCAAAGTCAGCTAACTCTTCCTCTGTAAAAGCTTGACCAAAACCAAAATGAGGAAAGATGAGTGAGCTAGAATGCTGAGGTCGAGCCATGACTGGATTAAACATAATGACTACTTTCGCACCAGCATTAGCAACCACATGGGCCATTTTTTCATCACCCATGAGACCAGTGATATCATTGACTAGATTGGCACCAGCAGCCAAAGCAGCCTCTGCCACCTGACTTTTCCAAGTATCAATGGAAATGAGGACATCACTTTCCTTGCGAATCGCTTTGATTACTGGAACAACACGCTGGATTTCCTCTTCTATCTCAACATAGCTACTGCCCGGCCGAGTCGATTCTCCGCCGATATCTAGCATGCTGGCTCCTTCTGCTATCAATTTACGAGCCTGCTGGAGTGCCTGCTCAAGAGCAAAAAATTGACCACCGTCCGAAAAGGAGTCTGGGGTTACATTGATAATTCCGCAAATAGCTGTCTTTGCATGATTGGCTTTACTTGACATATCGGTCACTCCCTCAAGGCTTTTCACCATATTATTTCTCTATTTTACCATAAAAAGAAAAAGATGGACACGATTACATTCATCTTTCTCCCAGTAGAAACAAGTAAGCAATTGTCAAACATCTTAAACAGAAATCCCTAATGTCCGACTCATGATCACCACAAGAGCCAACAAACAGAAAGCAACCCCATTCACAATCATGTGAAGTAAGATAGACATTTCCAAACGTTGGGTCTTGTAAGCCGTCCAAGACAGAACGATCGACATACCTCCATAAATCAATAAAGAAGGTAAATTACTTGGTTGATGCAATAAAGCAAACACAATCGTACCGACTACAAATCCCAAGTTCTCTTTTCCTCGGAAAATCTTTTTAGGAACAATCCCACGGCACAAGATTTCCTCACAAATTGGAGCAAGCAAGGCCAACAAGAAGAAACTGGAAATTAAAGAACTATTTTGAACCATATCATTTATCTGAGACTGGTTAGCTGTTGTCGTCTCATTTGACAGCTGTAACAAGATAGAACCAAGTATATTTGAACAGATAATAACTAAATAACTCAAGCCCAAACGTGCCAAATCCTTAGCTCTAAAAAAAGACAAATTAAAACTTGCTAATTGCGTTTTACGAGCTCCAATAATAAATAGCACCAAAACTACAATCGAAATACCAGCAACTATCAGTCCTGACTGTAACAGTGGTACTGCATTTAAAGTTAAAATAGCAGTAACCCCTATAGGAATCTGATATAAAATTGTCGCTAGCAAAAAGATTAACAGCCAGCCTGCACGATTCAACAATTCTTTCCACATACTTTTCTCTTCCATCATTCATCTCCTAGACCTTGTATTAAAAAAAGGGGGGAAATCCCCCCTGGGTAATTATATTATAGG
Organism: uncultured Streptococcus sp.; assembly: GCA_963518235.1. Classification (GTDB taxonomy): domain Bacteria; phylum Bacillota; class Bacilli; order Lactobacillales; family Streptococcaceae; genus Streptococcus. The sequence continues at coordinate 2,998 of CAUQIP010000044.1, forward strand.
GCCATGCTGATATAGTTAAGGATAAACAAGGCATCCAAAATCCAAATCATGACATGAACATCTTTAGCTTGACCTTTGACAATCTTAGTTAAAGTGTAAGTCAAGAAACCAACTGCAATCCCTTGAGTGATAGAGTAGCTGAATCCCATAAAGATAGATGTGAAGAAAGCAGGAACCGCTTCAGACATATCATCCCAATGAATATTTTTCAAGCTAGCCAACATCATAATCCCAACGATAATCAAGATTGGAGCTGTAGCGGCTGTTGGTACAATCGCTAGAAGTGGGCTAAAGAAGCTTGAAATTGCAAAACAGATTGCCACGACCAAGGCTGTCAAACCAGTACGTCCACCTGCACCGATACCAGCAGCAGACTCAACATAAGTCGTTACGTTCGAAGTACCAGCTACTGCACCAATTGTTGTAGCAATTAAATCAGAATAAAGAGCTTTGTCCAATTTAACTGATTCCTTGTTCTCACCTTTAGAAGCAATGATTCCAACTTTTTCACCAGTACCAATTAGAGTACCAATTGTATCGAAAATATCTGTTAATGAAAAGGCAAGAATGGCCATAAGAGTCTCAGGTAAGCGAGCTGTATCTGAAATCAAAGCTCCTAAACCTTCTGAACCAAGAGCTGCACCAAAAATTTTCTTCAAATCCTCTACCGCAGCACCCAAGTGATTATTTGAAAAATCAATGCTAGAAATATTAACTAAACCTACTGCAATTGCAAGAACTGTTGTTGTTAAGATAGAAAGGATAATCCCTCCCTTAATGCCTTTGATGACAAAAAAGATAGTAATGGCAAGTCCTGCAAGAGCTACCAAAACAGCTGGGTTATTAAAGTCAACCAATCCTGGAACCGCTGAAGAGTTTGCTGCAATCGTTGCTTGAGCTTTGTCAGCACCTTCTCCTATAACAGTATAGTTACCTGGATCAATCGTAAATTTCAAAAGTCCAGCATTCTTAATCCCTACGTAGGCAAGGAAGACACCGATACCTGCTGAAATAGCTGAACGAAGAGCAGTAGGAATGGATTCAATAATCATTTTGCGTACATTTGTCAAAGTAATAATCAATGAAATAATACCACAAATGAAGACCATAGCCAAAGCTTCTTGCCAAGAATAACCAAGTCCAAAGACAACTGTAAAGGTAAAGAAAGCATTCAGTCCCATACCTGGTGCTTGGGCATATGGTAAGTTAGCATAAAAAGCCATCATAAGGGTTCCTACCACAGAACCAATAATCGTTGCTAGGAAGATACCCTGAGCAGGCATTCCTGTTTGCGAAAGAATTTGTGGGTTTACAAAGAGAATATAGCTCATTGCAAAGAAAGTTGTTAAACCAGCGAGAACCTCTGTACGAACGTCTGTACCGTTCTCTTTTAGTTTAAATAATTTGTCCATTATCAATCTCCTTTTAATTTTTACGAACAATAATAGAATTATATCATTTATCATTCACTTTTTCAATATGTTTGTTTGATTTATTGAAGAAAATGATATAATTTAATTTTTTGTTTCGACTCTGCTTTTCTCTCTGCTTTTTGTTATAATAGTAGACATCTTATCTGGAAAGACACTAGAAAGGTCCATATGACGAAAAAAATTATTGCAGTTGACCTAGATGGAACCCTGCTCAACTCAGACAGTCAGATTTCTGACTTTACCAAAGAAACCATTAAAAAAGTTTCTGAAAAAGGGCATCAGGTTATTATTACGACGGGTCGCCCTTACCGCATGTCAAGAGATTTTTACCGTGAACTAGGCTTAGACACTCCTATGATTAATTTCAACGGCTCCCTTACTCATTTACCAGACCAAGTTTGGGACTTTGAAAAGTGTTTGACTGTAGACAAAAAATATCTTTTAGACATGGTTCAACGTTCAGAGGACATTCAAGCCGATTTTATAGCTGGAGAATATCGTAAAAAATTCTACATTACAAATCCTAATGAAGAAATTGCCAATCCCAAACTATTTGGCGTAGAAGCTTTCCAGCCTGAAGACCAATTCCAGCCTGAATTGGTGACCAAGGATCCTAACTGTATCCTCTTGCAGACCAGAGCCAGTGATAAGTATGCCCTGGCAAAAGAAATGAACGCCTTCTACCAGCATCAACTGTCTATTAATACCTGGGGAGGTCCGCTCAATATCCTTGAGTGTACACCCAAAGGAGTCAATAAGGCCTTTGCTTTGGACTACTTACTCAAGGTAATGAATCGTGATAAAATGGATTTGATTGCCTTTGGAGATGAACACAATGATACCGAAATGCTCGCTTTTGCTGGAAAAGGCTATGCAATGAAAAATGCCAATCCTGAGCTACTCCCCTATGCAGATGAGCAAATTTCCCTGACCAACGACCAAGACGGGGTTGCCAAAACCCTACAAGACTTATTCTTATAACCTATACTGATACTCAATGAAAATCAAAGAGCAAACTAGAAGGCTAGCCGTAGGTTGCTCAAAGCACTGCTTTGAGGTTGTAGATGAAACTGACGAAGTCAGCTCAAAACACTGTTTTGAGGTTGCGGATAGAACTGACGAAGTCAGTAACCATATATACGGCAAGGCGAAGCTGACGTGGTTTGAAGAGATTTTCGAAGAGTATGACCAGCTTGTGGGCTGGTCTTTGTGTTCTTTTCACAGTCTCATCAACCGGTTAATCGATTATTCTACTTTTTTCCTCCAAAACCTTGGAAAGGGCTTTCTTTTGTGATATACTTCACGTATAAATACAAGAGAGCTCGTCACACTCGACTCTGTTGACACAAAATCAATCCAGTCCCGTTGTCCCTGTTCTCGGCCAATATCAAGGAGGATAGCTATGAAAGCTGTTGTTGTAAATCCAGAAAGCACTGGTGTTGCTATTGAGGAAAAAGTACTCCGTCCACTTGAAACTGGGGAAGCACTTGTAGAAATTGAATACTGTGGTGTTTGCCACACTGACCTCCACGTTGCCCATGGCGACTTCGGTCAGGTACCAGGACGTGTCCTAGGTCACGAAGGTGTTGGTATCGTTAAAGAGATTGCTCCAGATGTGAAAAGCCTTAAAGTCGGTGACCGCGTCAGCGTTGCTTGGTTCTTTGAAGGATGTGGCACTTGCGAATACTGTACAACTGGCCGTGAAACCCTTTGCCGTACAGTAAAAAATGCTGGCTACTCAGTAGATGGTGGTATGGCTGAACAATGTATCGTAACTGCAGACTATGCTGTCAAAGTTCCTGACGGACTTGATCCAGCCCAAGCTTCTTCTATCACATGTGCTGGTGTAACAACCTATAAGGCTATTAAAGAAGCCAAAGTTGAACCAGGTCAATGGGTAGTTCTTTACGGTGCTGGTGGACTTGGTAACCTCGCAGTTCAATATGCTAAAAAAGTATTTAATGCACATGTCATCGCAGTTGATATCAACAACGACAAACTTGCCCTTGCAAAAGAAGTAGGTGCTGACATCGTGATTAACGGCCTCGAAGTTGAAGATGTACCAGGACTCATCAGGGAAAAAACTGATGGAGGAGCTCATTCAGCTGTCGTAACTGCTGTATCTAAAGTTGCCTTCAATCAGGCTGTTGACTCAGTTCGTGCGGGTGGTCGCGTCGTTGCTGTTGGTCTTCCTTCTGAAATGATGGAACTTAGTATCGTGAAAACAGTTCTAGATGGAATCCAAGTCATCGGTTCTCTTGTAGGAACTCGTAAAGACTTGGAAGAAGCCTTCCAATTCGGAGCAGAAGGTTTGGTAGTTCCAGTTGTTCAAAAACGTCCAGTAGAAGATGCGGTAGCCGTTTTCGACGAAATGGAAAAAGGTCAAATCCAAGGACGTATGGTACTTGACTTCACCCACTAATTTAATAAAAACCTATTTTAAAAGTTGGAAGCTTCTTCCAACTTTTTTATATTAAATTTTTAAAATAAAAAATATTCTCTCCTCGAAAATATTTATATATCAATATTTCAAAATATATGTGTTTTGTTTTTAAAAAAATTCTATATCAAATAGTTGATTTTTTTATGAAAACGGTTTATACTATTTTAGTCTTAAAGTTTTCTGAAACAATGGGCACAACATTTTATAAGGAGGAATGACAATAATGAGTATCGGAATCATTATTGCGAGCCACGGTGAATTCGCTGCAGGTATTCATCAGTCAGGATCTATGATTTTTGGTGAACAAGAAAAGGTTCAAGTTGTAACCTTTATGCCAAATGAAGGTCCAGATGACCTATATGCTAAATTTAACAACGCTGTGGCTGCATTTGACGCAGAAGATGAGGTGCTAGTTTTGGCTGACCTTTGGAGTGGTTCTCCATTCAACCAAGCTAGCCGCGTGATGGGAGAAAATCCTGATCGTAAGTTTGCCATCATCACAGGACTTAACTTACCGATGTTAATCCAAGCCTATACAGAGCGCCTGATGGACGCTACAGCAGGTGTGGAAAAAGTCGCTGCGAATATTATCAAAGAAGCCAAAGATGGCATCAAAGCTCTTCCAGAAGAGTTAAATCCAGTTGAAGAAGTTGCAAGTGCTGCAGCTGCTCCAGTTGCCCAAGCTGCTATCCCAGAAGGAACTGTTATCGGTGACGGTAAACTGAAAATCAATCTTGCCCGTCTAGACACTCGTTTACTTCACGGTCAGGTTGCAACTGCTTGGACTCCAGATTCAAAAGCAGACCGTATCATCGTTGCTTCAGATAACGTTGCCAACGACGATCTTCGTAAAGAATTGATTAAACAAGCAGCTCCAAGTAATGTCAGAGCCAATGTGGTTCCAATTCAAAAATTGATCGAGGTTTCAAAAGACCCACGCTTTGGAGAAACACATGCCCTTATCTTGTTTGAAACTCCACAAGATGCCCTTCGTGCAATCGAAGGTGGCGTGCCAATCAAGACCCTTAACGTAGGATCAATGGCTCACTCAACAGGTAAAACAATGGTCAACAACGTTTTGTCTATGGACAAAGAAGACGTTGCTACATTTGAAAAAATGCGTGACCTCGGTGTTGAATTTGACGTACGTAAAGTACCAAACGACACCAAAAAAGATTTGTTTGACTTGATTAACAAAGCCAACGTTCAATAATAGAAATCAATAACTATCGAAGAATTCTAAGAAAATTTTTCACTTTATTATCATTAAATAGAAAAGGAATAAAACCATGTCAGATATTTCAATTATTTCTGCTGTCTTGGTTGTAGTTGTTGCCTTCCTTGCAGGTCTTGAAGGTATCCTCGACCAATTCCAATTCCATCAACCAATCGTCGCATGTACCCTTATCGGACTTGCAACTGGTAACCTCGAAGCAGGTGTTATGCTTGGTGGATCACTTCAAATGATTGCCCTTGGTTGGGCAAACATCGGAGCTGCCGTAGCTCCTGACGCTGCTCTTGCATCTGTTGCCGCAGCAATCATCTTGATCAAAGGTGGTAACTTTACTACTGAAGGTATCGCCGTTGCAACAGCAACAGCTATCCCTCTTGCCGTAGCTGGACTTTTCTTGACTATGATTGTTCGTACAATCTCAGTTGGTTTGGTTCATACTGCAGATGCTGCTGCAAAAGAAGGAAATATTGCGGCTGTTGAACGTGCTCACTTTATCGCACTTCTTCTTCAAGGTCTTCGTATTGCTATCCCTGCTGCCTTCCTTATCGCTATCCCTGCTTCTGCCGTTCAAGATGCTCTTAAATTGATGCCAGACTGGTTGAACGGTGGTATGGCTGTCGGTGGTGCTATGGTCGTTGCCGTTGGTTACGCTATGGTTATCAACATGATGGCAACTCGTGAAGTATGGCCATTCTTCGCAATCGGTTTTGCTTTTGCTGCCATTTCTCAATTGACTTTGATTGCCCTTGGTGTAATCGGTGTTGCCCTTGCCTTCATCTACCTTAACCTTTCAAAACAAGGTGGTAACGGTGGCGGAGGAGCTGCAACTTCTAACGACCCAATCGGTGATATCCTAGAAGACTACTAGAAAGGGGAACAATCATGACTGAAAAACTTCAATTATCAAAATCAGATCGTAAAAAAGTTTGGTGGCGTTCACAATTCCTTCAAGGTTCTTGGAACTACGAGCGTATGCAAAACTTGGGTTGGGCTTACTCTTTGATCCCAGCTATCAAAAAATTGTACACTACTAAAGAAGACCAAGCTGCTGCTCTTGAGCGTCACCTTGAGTTCTTCAACACTCACCCATACGTAGCCGCTCCAATCATGGGGGTTACTCTTGCACTTGAAGAAGAACGTGCTAACGGTGTTGAAATCGACGACGCTGCTATCCAAGGGGTTAAAATCGGTATGATGGGACCTCTTGCTGGTATCGGTGACCCAGTATTCTGGTTTACAGTTCGTCCTATCCTTGGAGCTCTTGGTGCATCACTTGCTGCATCTGGTAACTTGGTTGGTCCACTTCTCTTCTTCTTCGGATGGAATGCGATCCGTATGGCCTTCCTATGGTACACACAAGAATTTGGTTACAAAGCTGGATCTGAAATCACTAAAGACATGTCTGGTGGTATCTTGAAAGACATCACTAAAGGAGCTTCTATCCTTGGTATGTTCATCCTTGCTGTTCTTGTACAACGTTGGGTATCTATCAACTTCACTGTTAACCTTCCAGGTAAACAATTAGCTGAAGGTGCCTACATCAACTTCCCAGAAGGACCTGTATCAGGTGCTGAATTGAAAGGTATCCTTGGTCAAGCACTTGGTGGATTGAGCTTAGACAAGATTCAACCACAAACTCTCCAAGGTCAGTTGAACTCATTGATTCCAGGATTGATGGGACTTCTCCTTACTTTCCTTTGCATGTGGTTGCTTAAGAAAAAAGTATCACCTATCTCAATCATCCTTGCACTCTTTGCAGTAGGTATCGCAGCTCGTTTCTTCGGTATCATGTAATCAAGCAACTTAAAAGGAACCAGGTTCTAAACCTGATTCCTTTTTCTATGCTTTTATTCTGCCAAGGCTCCCATTGGATCCCATGGTGCAAGTACGATTGGTTCTGCTTCATAGGCAGCCTGTTCTTCTGCTGTCAGCAATTCTTTGCGAACAACGATTTGGTAAGTATATTCGTCCATCCAAGCGTCTGAGGCAACAAAGTAACCATCGGTACCAACCTTGTCTCCCCATGAGTTTTCAACCTTCCACTTGGTTGACTTCCCATTTTCATCCAAATCAACACCTGTCAAGACCATGGCGTGGGTCATCAAGCTTTCACTGTAGTCCAGACGTCCAGCCTTGTCTTGAGTGAATTGAATGTCCATGCTTGATTCGAAGTCATAAACATCTGTCGCAAGGATTCCAGCTTTACGGTTGCTGAGCTGACCAACATCAGAACCAAACCAAACAGTCTCACCTGCTTGCATTTGATCAATCGCCAATTCTTTCAAGCGCTCCATCGGCACGTTGATATAGCGAACTGCACGGCTACCAACCACATTTCCCAACATCTCAACTGTGTAAGATTTGCCGTAAGGCTTGTCAGCAGTTGGAGCATTGATAACAGAAACGTAGTCTTCTAGTGGAAGATTAACATATTTCTTGTAAAACTCTTGTGGTGTGATGCCCTTTTCGCTTTGGTAGTTGTTATCCTTATCGCGATAAGCAAAGTCAAATTTACGTGGTGGAAGGCCTAGTGACATAGCAAGAAAATTAAAGATTTCTTGCAAGAGGTCTTCTTTCTTAGCTTGAATAGTCGCTTGATCAGCACCTGAAGCTAATAGGTCACGCAAGATTTGAGCATCTTGACGAAGCAATTTGTTAAGAATGGCATTTAGCTCACGGCTGCTACTAGATGAAACAGACTCAGGATAAACTGACTTGGGCACGACACCGTATTTCTCAAACAGAGAAACGACCATATCCCACTGACCACCGTCTTGTTGAGGTGTTTGAAGTAGGAATTTAACCTTACGACTCGTCAAGTCTTGGTCTGCAGTCGCAATCACTTGCTCCAAGAACCAGTTTGATTTCTCATACTTGTCCCAGAAGAATGTGTGGGCTTGTGATAACTCAAAATTTTCCAGTTTGTATTGTGAGATAAGCTTGTGGCGGAAGGTGTTGAGAGCCGCAAACATCCAGCAACGACCAGACGCTTTCTGGTTTGTTACCTTGTCCTTGGTCAAATCCAATGAGAAAACAGGCGTATTGTCTACATGGCTTTGGCGACGTTCTAGGGCTGCAAAAATTCCGTTATGACTAGCAGCATTTTCAATCGCTTGGTATTTGACATTTGCTTCATAGTTGGCAAATAGTTTATCAGTAAATGATTCTTGAATAGCGTTCATAGATTCCTCCTTTTATTCTACAGTCTATTATAACTCTTTTCACAAAGGAAGCAACTGAAAAACATAAAAGGAGAGGACATTGTCCCTCACCTTTTTCAAATTTATACTCTTCGAAAATCTCTTCAAACCACGTCAACGTCGCCTTGCCGTACTCAAGTACAGCCTGCGGCTAGTTTCCTAGTTTGCTCTTTGATTTTCATTGAGTATTAAACTAAATTAAATAATATTAGCACAGAGAATTTCTAATTCCTCCTTGCTCAAGCGACGCCATTCTCCTCGCTGCAAGTTCTCATCTAAAACTAAAGTTCCCATAGTCAAACGCTGTAGGTCCACTACTTCCTTGCCACAGTAGGCCACCATACGCTTGACCTGATGAAACTTCCCTTCTGCAATGGTCACACGGATTTGGCTTTGATTCTTTTCTGGATCTATGGACACAAGCTCCAGTTTAGCAGGCTGACAAGTAAAGTCTTTAAGAGGAATTCCCTTGGCAAATGTCTCCACATCTTCTTGGGTCATCATTCCCTTGACCTGAGCCAGATACGTCTTGTCTACATGACGCTTGGGTGAAAGAAGAGCATGGGCAAGCTTGCCGTCATTGGTCAAGAGCAAAAGACCATGCGTGTCAATATCCAAGCGCCCCACTGGGAAAACTTCCTTGCTCCGAGCCAAGTCATCTAACAAGTCCAGAACGGTTCTGTACTTGGGATCCTCAGTCGCTGAAATAATACCTTGAGGCTTGTTCATCATGTAATAGACAAACTCTTCATACTCCAACACTTGCCCGTCAAAGCGAATCTCATCTATTTTTTCATCAATCTGCAATTTAGCTGATTTCTCTTTTTTACCATTTACCGTCACGCGCCCAGCCTTAAGAAAGTTTTTAACCTCTGTCCGACTCCCTACAGCGCAGGCAACTAAAAATTTATCTAATCTCATAGAACTATTATATCATATCAAAA
>CAUQIP010000045.1:0-11321 GCA_963518235.1 uncultured Streptococcus sp.
GGGTTTCCTTATCTTGTACTAGGCAGTCTTTCAACTCTACCAAATAATGAGAGTTCTGTGCATATAAGCCCGCCTTGACTTGATTTTTAAATTTTCGAGTCTGAAATTGTAACTTAGCACGGTAATATTTTGGTTCCTGCATACCAATCGTCGGGCGGATTTCATAATTTTCATATCCTGCAGGGGCAAATTTTTTCAGCGCTTGATAAAGCAAGTCCGTCTTGAACTCCAGCTGCTTATCATAATGCAGGTGCATGATTTGGCAGCCTCCGCACTCATTGTAAATAGTACAAGCTGGCACAACTCGAAATTTAGACTTCTTGTTGACCTTCAGTAATTTTGCCTCAACAAAGTTACGTTTAATAGAAGTAATCTGACAATAGATATCTTCTCCTTTGAGAGCACCAGGCACAAAGACTAATGTTTTTTGATAAAAGCCGATTCCCTCACCATTAATTCCCATGCGCTTGACTTTTAACGGTATTTTTTGTTTCACTTTCAGATTCATACCCCTATCTTATCACATTTTGAGTTATAATAGAACTATGAAAATCACAAAACTTGAAAAGAAAAAAAGACTCTATCTGATGGAGCTTGATAATGACGACAAATGCTACATTACTGAAGATACAATTGTTCGTTTTATGTTATCGAGAGATAAGGTGATAAGCGAAGAGGAATTGAAAGAGATACAGCACTTTGCTCAATTTTCTTATGGTAAGAATCTAGCCCTCTACCACTTATCCTTTAAAGCACGCACTGAAAAAGAAGTCAGAGAATATCTGAAAAAATACGATATTGATGAAAACATGTCTTCTCAAGTCATTGCTAATCTTAAAGAAGATAAGTGGATTAATGATGGCCAGTACGCTTATGCTATCATCAATGCCAATCAGCTTTCAGGAGACAAGGGGCCTTATGTACTGACTCAGAAACTAACACAAAAAGGGATTTCAAAATCCACTATAGAAGAGATACTGAGAGAATTTGATTTTTCGGAAGTTGCTCAACGTGTAGCTAATAAACTATTAAAAAAATATGAGAGAAAACTTCCAGCTCGTGCCTTACAAGATAAGATTATCCAAAATCTGACCAACAAGGGGTTTTCCTATTCTGATGCTAAAAGTGCCTTTGACGAATTGGATAGTCAAGTTGACCAAGAAACGACTCAGGAACTCATCTTCAAAGAGCTTGATAAGCAATATACTAAGTATGCTCGAAAGTATGAAGGATACGAACTTAAACAGCGTTTAACTCAAGTTTTAGCACGAAAAGGCTACGATTTTTCGGATATAGCAAGCGCTCTCAGAGAATATCTTTAATATTTTCATGTAAAATTCACAGATTTTAGGCAATTTTATGGTACAATAGTAAACGATAAACTTATAAATTGTAGAAAGTTGGTTAGTTATGAAACTTCCAAAAGAAGGCGACTTTATTACAATTCAAAGTTATAAGCATGATGGGAGTCTCCACCGAACTTGGCGGGACACCATGGTACTAAAAACAACAGAAAACGCCATTATTGGTGTCAACGATCATACACTGGTTACCGAAAGTGATGGTCGTCGTTGGGTTACTCGAGAACCGGCTATTGTTTACTTTCACAAGAAATATTGGTTTAATATCATTGCCATGATTCGCGATAATGGAATTTCCTACTATTGCAATATGGCTAGCCCCTACTATCTGGATGAAGAAGCACTGAAGTATATTGATTACGATTTGGATGTTAAAATTTTTACAGATGGGGAAAAACGTCTCTTGGACGTTGAGGAGTATGAGCGTCACAAACGCAAAATGAATTATTCTGATGACTTGGACTATATTTTAAAAGAACATGTCAAAATTCTTGTTGATTGGATTAACAATGGACGTGGTCCTTTCTCAGAAGCCTATGTAAACATTTGGTACAAGCGCTATGTAGAACTAAAGAATCGGTAAAGTTGTCAAAGGTCAGGAACAAAATCCTGACCTTGTTTTTTTGATAGTGTAAAATAAGTTGTGTAGACACAAAAAAGGAATAAATCTATTATAGTAGAGTTACAACACATTACTAGAAAGAGATTTATGCAGAATTCGCGAAATATATAAAACAAATAGACATATTGATATTTTTAATATCTTTGTTACTTGTAAATTTACAATAAACTTATATCGTTTAATACAAAAATACGGAGATGATTAGTATAAAAATACAGGTCAACTTCGTATCAATTAATTTATTTTTTTATTTCCACATAGCATCAATCATTTAGTACAACATTTTAAAAATAATATCTTTACAGAGAAAATGCTATTTAATCTACCAACTCATTTAATCGTTTTTGAAAATATAAAGCAATACTTTTAGATTCAATAAACTCAAAATATTTTATGACATTGTTCATTTGTTTAATTCCAGACTCTTTAGATTCAGTTAGATATATTTTATATCCTTCTACAAATTTGAATGTAGATTTTTCAAAAACTTTTGTATCATCTTTTAATATTTTTTTTAATTTCATTTCAAAGTAGTCTGCATATATTAGATGTGAATTTTCAAGGCAACAGAACCAAAAATTTAAACAAGCTGACACAACTAAATTTCTATTCTTGCCGATTTTTTCGTAATAATGTGTACGCTCTAGTATTTCTTTTCCGACCATGTAAATATAATCTATTTCAAAAAGATGATATAAATTACCAATTAGCGTTATCTCATAGGACTCCCATCGTTCCTTCTGGAATAAATAGTCATACACTAAATTTAGATCATCTCTACTAACTACATGATTACAATCTATCTGATTTAATAATCCCTGAACCATAATTGTATTTACTTTATGAGTTTTTTCCCCACTCTCCTCAAAAAGTTTTTGTTGCTCATTTTTTATTTCCTCCAATCCTTTAGTATTCAAACTATAAAAATTTGGAGATAAATTAACCAAAAAATCATCAAACTCCGATCTTTTATAATTTTCTAGGTGATTACAAAAATTCTCTATCGAAACATTGATATTTGATAATAATTCAAAAAACGTTGAAAGAGAAATTTCATTTTCTCCCCTTTCAAATCTAGAAAGTTGAGATTTTGATATAGAATCAGCTGCAGCATACTCTAAAGAATATCCGTTTAATTTTCTAAAATATCGAAAAGCTGCTCCGTAATTTTTCACACTTTCATTCCCTTAACTTTCTTTTCGAGCGATAAACATACCATATTCTTTAGGAATGATCAACATACCATTATTAAACTCACTTTCCAATCTTTTACGTATTATTTCCTCTTCTAGTGAACCTATTTCTGAAATTCCTTTAAACGATTGGATGTATTTAACCAGGTCATCTATACTAGTTACCTGTAACTCATCATCATAGAGTAATGTATCGACAGAGTTAAAATATCTACTCAGGTACCTTTTACCATTTTGTAAATTAAACGTTCTATTTTCTAAATCTTGATTAACCTCATCTTTAAATAAATTTGCCAAATAATTTACAACTCCATTTTCGCCAAATGTAGCACAGTAAAAAATGCCTTCGGTTTTTAATACCCTATTCACCTCAGAGAGAGCTTTAGGAATATCATTCACATGATGTAGAAGCATATTAGCAATAACAATATCAAAAGTTTCATTCTCAAAAGAAAGATTTTGAATATCCATTATCTCATAGTTGACATTGTCTCTATTTCCAATCACTGACTTCGTTGATTTTACCATATCTTTAGAAAAATCTGTAACAACCAACTGCTTCATTTTATCTATAGAATCACTATTACTTTTCCATAGTTCTCCTGTACCACATCCCAATTCTAGAACCTTTACTTCATCAGTGATTTGGTAGTTAGAAAATATCCAATTATTAAATCCCAATTTATTTTTTGAATACTTCTTATGCAATTCTACTCGAATATCAAGATTATCATGACTTTTATATTGTTCAATTACTTTATCAATCATTTTAAATGACCTCCACTCTATAATTTGACATTATATCACAAGAATAAAGATAGTGTATAAATACAAAAAGGAATAAATTTACCACATCACTGCTAAACTTCCTGGATTTAAAACAAAATATCATTGAATTTTCCGTTTTTTCTTGAAGCAACATTGAACTAATAATTGCTCGTTTTGATTTAAAAAGCTCCTTTTAGTAAAACTTCATTTTTTAAGAGTCCTAGCCTTATTGAAGTCTCGCAAGTCATGGACTAGGAATTCATAGATCGGTCCATCGACTTCTCTCCATCACCTTTTCCTAGCAAAAAACCTACCTTGAGGCAAGTTTTCATTTATATATCTAATTTTGTAACTGTAAATTTGATATGGGAATAGTCTTTTTCAACATCCTTATCCAGCAAGAAAGCTGTGGCATCCTTCTTAACTTGAACCAGATCAATATTCTGGGTTTGAGCTGCATAGACGCATCCACAATAACATTGACGGTAGATATCATACTCTTCACACATCTCTACTGAACGTTTGTAGCCTTGATTTTTCTTGAAATCACTTGGAAGATAGTGGGTTGTATAAATTTTTTGCACATCGATTCCGATGCTGTTGATGGTTTGAGAATTCTTATGAGGACTGATGGTTAAAGCCGAACCGAAGTAGTCAAAACCTAAATCCATAGCCACTTGCGCTGTTTTATCCAGGCGGTAGTCAAAGCAAACCTTACAACGGTCGCCACCTTCTGGCTCTTCCTCTAGTCCTCTGACTAACTTACGATATTCATTGGGTTCATAGGGAGCTTCTAGGTACTGGACTGTATTTCCTGTCCGCTCATTGAAATCACTGACAAATTTCTTGGTGACATAAGCTCGCTTGTGGTATTCTGCCTTGGGATGGATATTAGAATTGGCAAAATAGATGGTCACATCTGCATACTTGGTCAAATATTCTAGAGTATAGGTACTGCAAGGGGCACAGCAAACATGCATGAGAATGGTTGGCCGTTGCTCATTTTTCTCCCATACTTGTACCATCTTCTGCATGACACGGTCATAATTAATCTTCTGATTGGGGTTCATCTTGCTCAGAATTTCTTCTACATCGATCATGTTCTTCTCCTTTTTCTAGTCTTATTTTATCATATAAGTTAGGAGAGCTCAAATCTATTTAGAAGTGAATAGCATAAAAAGGAGGGGTAGGCATTCCCTCCTTTTGTATTTTTTATAAGTTGCTATCTACAGAAAGCTTACATCATACCGCCCATCATGCTTGGATCCATTGCTGGAGCTGGGGCTGCTGGTTCTGGTTTATTGGCTACGACTGCTTCTGTTGTCAAAATCAAGCTGGCTACAGATGCTGCATTTTGTAGAGCTGAACGACTCACTTTAACTGGGTCGATAATCCCTTGATCAATCATATTAACCCACTCGCCAGTTGCTGCGTTGAAGCCTGTACCAAGCTCAGCATTTTTCAAACGATCGATAACGATAGAGCCTTCAAATCCTGCATTGTGGGCGATTTGACGAACAGGTTCTTCCAAAGCACGGAGAACAATATTGCGGCCTGTTGCTTCGTCTCCTGTCAACTCCAAATCAGCCACGGCTGGGATAACATTTACAAGGGCTGTTCCACCACCTGCAACGATTCCTTCTTCAACAGCTGCACGAGTAGCGTTGAGGGCATCTTCAATGCGGAGTTTCATTTCTTTCAACTCAGTTTCAGTTGCGGCTCCGACCTTGATGACTGCAACACCACCTGACAATTTTGCCAAGCGTTCTTGCAATTTTTCACGGTCAAATTCAGAAGTTGTAGTTTCGATTTGAGACTTGATAACCGCAACACGATGAGAAATCGCTTCAGGATTTCCAGCACCTTCTACGATAACCGTACTATCTTTGTCCACAGTTACTCTCGCTGCTTGACCAAGCGCTTCAATTGTCGCATCTTTCAACTCAAGACCAAGATCTTCTGTAATAACTGTTCCACCTGTCAAGATAGCGATATCTTCGAGCATAGCTTTACGACGGTCACCAAAACCAGGTGCCTTGACTGCTACTACGTTAAAGGTTCCACGAATCTTGTTCAATACAAGGGTTGGAAGAGCTTCGCCATCTACATCATCCGCAATAATCAAGAGTGGACGATTGCTTTGGAGAATGCTTTCTAGGAGTGGCAAGATTTCTTGGATATTTGAAATCTTCTTATCAGTAATCAAAATGTAGGGATTTTCAAGGTCAGCCACCATTTTTTCGCTATCTGTCACCATGTACTGTGAAAGATAACCACGGTCGAACTGCATTCCTTCTACAACTTCAAGCTCTGTTTCCATACCACGTGACTCTTCGATAGTGATGACACCATCTTTGCCAACTTTCTCCATGGCTTCAGAAATGTATTCACCGACTTTTTCGGAACGAGAAGATACAGCTGCAACCTGAGCGATGGCTTCTTTGTTGGCAACAGGGATGGCGTTGTTTTTCAAAGTTTCTACTGCTGCTGCAACTGCTGTTTCAATACCACGACGGATACCAATTGGGTTCGCACCTGCTGTGACGTTTTTGATTCCTTCACGGACGATTGCTTGGGTCAAAACAGTTGCAGTTGTAGTTCCATCACCTGCAATATCATTGGTTTTTGAAGCTACTTCTGATACCAATTTGGCACCCATATTTTCAAAATGGTCTTCCAACTCGATTTCTTTGGCAATGGTCACACCGTCATTGGTAATCAAGGGTGAACCAAATGATTTTTCCAACACAACGTTACGACCTTTTGGTCCCAAGGTTACTTTAACAGTATCTGCAAGGATATCGACACCACGAACCATAGCTGAACGAGCATCAGATGAAAATTTAATTTCTTTTGACATACTTACTTTCTCCTTCTATTCTTCAATGATTGCCAAGATGTTAGCTTCGCCTACGATGACGTACTTTTCATCGCCGTCTTTGACATCAATACCTGCGTGGGCTTCAACTAAGACACGGTCTCCAGCTTTAACACTTGGAGCAACCAAGTCACCGTTCAAGGTACGGACACCTTGTCCAGTAGCTACAACTTGGGCTGTTTTGGTTTTTTCTTGGGCTGAACCTGCAAGGACAAAGCCTCCAACAGTTTGTTCTTTTTCTTCGATTTTTAAGACCACACGGTCCCCTAATGGTTTCAACATCTGCTTTCCTCCATAATGAGATAGATATCATTAGCACTCTTTATATCTGAGTGCTAAATCATAGTTCTATTGTATCACTTGGTCAGAAATAGTCAAGAAAAAAGTCTGACTTTCTCAAGATAAAAAGCCTGAGAGCAACTCAGACTTTTCAATGCTTAAAATGGCAATTCTTCCTCTTCCAAAACCAAGTCTGCTAAGTCTTGGCCTGCGTTATTTTCTCGCATAGCACGTTGGGCGCGGCTTTCCAAGAGTTGGAATCCTGTGACAAGGACTTCGGTTACATAGTTCATCTGGCCATTTTTCTCAAAGCGACGGGTACGTAGTTCTCCATCAACGGAAATGAGACTGCCTTTGGTTGCGTAGCTTGCCAAAGTTTCTGCTAGTCTGCCCCATAGGACCATATTTACAAAATCGGCTTCACGTTCACCATTTTGGTCTTTGTAACGACGGTTCACAGCGATAGTTGCTCGTGCTACTGACTTGTCATTGTTGGTTTTGTGCAATTCTGGTGTAGACGTCAAACGTCCAATCATGATAACTTTATTATACATTTTTCTTCCTCCCACTTATCTATTCGTAGGAAATCAAAAAAAGTTACAGAAATTTGTAACTTTTCGAAGAAATTTTTTACTTTTTATGAACCATAAAACCTGTCGCTTGTTGATTTGCCATAATGGTCATATCTGTAATCTGCACACGACGAGGTTGACTGGTCACATAGACCACTGCGTCTGCAATATCCTGAGCTTGCAAGGCTTCTATTCCTTGGTAAACGGACGCAGCTCGCTCTTTGTCACCATGAAAACGCACTGTAGAAAAATCTGTTTCGACAATTCCAGGCTGAATGGTGGTCACCTTGATGTCTGTTGCAATGGTATCAATTCGCAGTCCATCTGAAAAGGTCTTAACCGCTGCCTTGGTAGCTGAATAAACTGCTGCACCAACATAGGCATAAATTCCTGCGGTTGAGCCCATGTTGATGATATGTCCTTGATTGGCTTTTACCATTGCTGGCAAGAAACAGCGAGTGACTGCCATCAAACCTTTGACATTGGTATCCAGCATGGTCAACATATCCAACTCTTCATAGTCCTGATAAGGTGCCAAGCCAAGAGCTAGTCCAGCGTTATTGACCAATATATCAATCTGACCTATCGTTTCTAGAATATCGGAGCAGACAGTCTTCACCATGGTCATATCCGTGACATCTAGCGGAAAGGTCCAAACTGTTTGATTTGGGAAGGTCTCTGCAAACTCCGACTTAAGGGTTTCTAATCTGTCTATCCTTCGTCCTGTTAGAACGACATTCTCACCCCGCTCCAAATAAGCACGCGCAATCGCTTCACCAATTCCTGATGTCGCTCCTGTAATCACAACATTTTTTGCCATCTTATTTCCTTCTATCTGGTGGTTCAGATACTGATAACTTCCTAGGCAGTCCAGTGCTTAGCTGGGTCAAATGGCGTTCCGACAACTTGGTCTTCTGATAATTCAATAATACCACGTTTTTGCGGAGCATTTGGCAGATGCAATTCACGAGGACTGCACATCATGCCAAAACTCTTTTCACCACGAAGTTCGCCTGGGAAAATAAGATTGCCTTTGGGCATCATTGCTCCAGGAAGAGCTACAATGGTTTTCAAGCCAACACGCGCATTGGGAGCCCCTGCAACGATTTGCACTGTCTTGTCACTTGCGACTGCAACTTGGCAGATGTTGAGGTGGTCACTATCTGGATGAGCTACCATCTCGACAATTTCACCAACAACAAACTTAGGTTCCTTGTCATTAACAATTTCTTCTGCAAAACCTTCCGCCTGCAATTCTTGGTTCAAACGAGCTACTTGCTCATCTGACAAAAATACTTGACCGCGCTCTGCAATTTCAAATAAACTTGAAACTTCGAAAACATTCCACGCCACTGTTTCTCCATTATCTTTGAGGAAAACACGAGCTACCTTGCCTTTGCGCTCCACATCTAGTTTGGCATCTCCGCTATTTTTCACGATGACCATAAGGACATCACCGACATGTTCTTTATTATATGTAAAAATCATTGTTTCCTTTTTCTCCTATTTCAGTCCTGCTAAAAAATCGTTAATTTGTTGCTTGCTTTTACGGTCGCGATTAACAAAACGACCGATTTCCTTGTCTTTTTCTAGAACAACAAGACTAGGAATCCCGTAAACATCCCAGAGTTTAGCCAAATCCATATACTGGTCTCGGTCCACTCGAATAAAGGTGAACTCTGGATTGGTCTCCTCAATCTCTGGCAAGGCAGGATAGATATAACGACAATCGCCACACCAGTCCGCCACCAAAAGAAAGACTTTCTTGCCATCTTTTTCTACTAAAGATGCCAATTCTTCTAAACTTGCTGGTTGTATCATAAGACTTCCTCCTCATAGACTAGGTCTTCATTTTCATAGACAAAGGTATAATGACGGCCATCCTCAAAAATGACGCCACCAACCAAGCTCTCTAGACTGCTTTCATAAACTTGAACATAAAGGGTCGCAATTTCTCCCATGTCTGAAAAATGGTCTCTCACAATCTCTGTCAACTCTTCCTGAGTCTTCATGAGCTTATGGCCATCTGCAACTTTTTTCGTAGCAAGGGCAAGGCTCCCAATACCAAGCAGAGCCAGACCTGCCATCCACATTTTTTTAGCTTTCATACCATTCATTTTAACACAAAAAAGGCTTTAGGACAAATGAGGAAGCAGCAGAAAAGCAAGTAAAAAGCCTCTTCCTTTAAGGAAAAGGACTTCTTATACTTATTGCCAGGCGCCTGAGTTACCAACGTAGTAACCATCAGGTGTGTAGGTATTGCGAAGCATCTTACCTGATGAAGCTAGATAATACCACTTGCCATTGTCTTTGACCCAATCATTCGCTAGCATGGCACCAGAAGAACTTACATAATACCATTCTCCCTTGTCATAAACCCAAGCGCTTGCTTTCATAGCTCCTGATGTTGATAAATAGTACCACTTGCCATTGTCTTTAACCCAATTATTCGCTAGCATAGCACCAGAAGAACTTACATAATACCATTCTCCCTTATCATAAACCCAAGTGCTTGCTTTCATGGCTCCTGAAGTTGATAAATAGTACCACTTGCCTTGGTCATAAAGCCAGTCACTAGCAATCATGGCTCCTGATGATTGAAAGGCATACCAGTTGCCACCTTGATAGAGCCAAGTTTTATTGAACATGACTCCTTGATCATCCATAAAGTACCAAGTTCCCTCGTCCTTAACCCAATCGTTCTGCACCAATTGACCTTGTTTTTGATAGTACCAGTGTGAGTATGATTGTAGCCAGCCTTCTGCTTTCACAACTGGATAAAGTTCTTTGAAAGATCCTCCATCATATTTATGACTGATAGATTTTAGTTTTTCAAGCTTCAACTCACCATTATCATAGTCTGCCCAAGCATATACTTTTTGATCATTGACAGTCTCTGGTAAGGTAGCAGTGTAAGTCTTGGTTTGATAGTCCCATTTTGTATCAAGGTAGGTGTATTGAGCATTTGATTCTTCAATACGGTAGTAGCCTCTCTTTCCACTATCATTATGAATATCATCCACAATTTTCGTTGACCAGATCTTCACTTCGTTTCCGCTCTTGGCCTCTACCTTGATATCTCCTCTATAGCCATATGGAACATAGAAATTCAGGTAACGCCCTTCTATACCAATCATAGACTTGTCCTTTTCTTGACCTAGGAAATTGACAGTCTGATTTTGACCATTGAGACTAACTGTCCACTCGATTTTCTCGGTTTTTGGCAAATCCAAGACTTTGATATCCACTTCATGACCATTGTTAAACCGAAGAATCTTGCCATCTTGATACTTAACGCCACCCTCAATACCCCATTCTTCTTTCAGCTCGAAAGCCTGCCCTGAATGAGGTGAAACTAGCAAAGCTAATCCTGCTAAAGCTAAACTAAATAGCGTGATTTTTTTCATTGTAGTTCCTCCTTAGATTTTTTTATGTTAACTATATCACTATGTTTTTAATTTGCAAATATTCTCCTAATTATGCTATCAAAAAACCTCTGAGATTGTTCTCAAAGGTTCTGATTTTGCTAATTGCTGTTCTCAACTGCTGCAGTGACAAAGGCAGTGTAGAGTTCTTCTGGGCGGTTTGGACGACTTGACAGTTCAGGGTGATACTGACACGCTACAAAGAATTTATTTTCTGGAATTT
>CAUQIP010000046.1:0-11204 GCA_963518235.1 uncultured Streptococcus sp.
ACCGTCCTGTTAATGGACAAATCATGCTTCATAAAGATAAGGAAGCCTTGGATGCTTTCTTTAAAGAAAATGTAGTTCCAAACACTATGATTTTTGATTCAATCAAAGATAAAATCAACTACCTCATTGAACACAACTATATCGAAACAGCCTTTATCAAGAAATACCGTCCAGAATTCTTGGAAGAATTGTCTCAATTTATTAAAGAACAAAACTTCCAATTCAAGTCTTTCATGGCTGCCTATAAGTTTTACAATCAATATGCCTTGAAGACAAACGACGGTGAATATTATCTTGAAAGCATGGAAGACCGTGTCTTCTTTAACGCCCTTTATTTCGCTGATGGCAATGAAGCTGTTGCCATCGATATTGCCAATGAAATCATCCACCAACGCTACCAACCAGCTACTCCTTCCTTCTTGAATGCTGGACGTGCTCGTCGTGGGGAGTTAGTATCTTGCTTCCTAATCCAAGTAACTGATGATATGAACTCTATCGGACGTTCTATCAACTCGGCTCTTCAACTTTCACGTATTGGTGGTGGTGTGGGAATTACCCTCAGCAACCTTCGTGAAGCTGGTGCACCTATTAAAGGATATGAGGGAGCAGCTTCTGGCGTCGTTCCAGTTATGAAACTCTTCGAAGACAGCTTCTCTTACTCTAACCAATTGGGTCAACGTCAAGGTGCTGGTGTTGTTTACCTCAATGTCTTTCACCCAGATATCATCGCTTTCCTTTCAACTAAGAAAGAAAACGCTGATGAAAAAGTTCGTGTCAAGACTCTTTCACTTGGCGTTGTAGTACCAGATAAATTCTACGAATTAGCTCGTAAAAATGAAGAAATGTACCTCTTCAGCCCATACTCTGTAGAGCTTGAATACGGTGTGCCATTTAACTACATCGATATCACTGAAAAATACGATGAATTGGTCGCAAATCCAAATATCCGCAAGACAAAAATCAAGGCGCGTGATTTGGAAACTGAAATTTCTAAATTGCAACAAGAGTCTGGCTACCCTTATGTCGTCAACATTGATACGGCTAACCGTGCAAACCCAGTTGATGGTAAGATTATCATGAGCAACTTGTGTTCTGAGATTCTTCAAGTTCAAGAACCAAGCTTGATCAACGATGCTCAAGAATTCCTTCAAATGGGAACGGACGTTTCATGTAACCTTGGTTCAACCAACGTAGTCAACATGATGACTTCACCTGACTTTGGTCGTTCTATCCGTGCTATGGTTCGTGCCCTTACTTTCGTTACAGATAGTTCACACATCGTAGCTGTTCCTACCATCGACCACGGAAATAGCCAAGCTCATACCTTTGGTCTTGGTGCAATGGGACTTCACAGCTACCTTGCCCAACAATTGATTGAATATGGATCGCCTGAGTCTGTTGAATTTACAAGCATCTACTTTATGCTTATGAACTACTGGACCTTGGTAGAATCAAACAATATCGCGCGTGAACGTGGCATCACCTTCCACAACTTTGAAAAATCAGACTATGCTAACGGAAGCTACTTTGACAAGTATGTAACTGGCGAGTTTGTTCCAAAATCAGACCGTGTTAAGGAACTCTTCAAAGATGTCTTTATCCCAAGTGCTGCTGACTGGGCTGAACTTCGCGACAAGGTTCAAGCAGATGGACTTTACCACCAAAACCGCCTAGCTGTAGCGCCAAATGGTTCTATCAGTTACATCAATGACGTTTCGGCTTCTATCCACCCGATTACGCAACGTATCGAAGAACGTCAAGAAAAGAAAATTGGTAAAATCTACTATCCTGCTGCTGGATTGTCAACAGAAACCATTCCTTACTACACTTCTGCTTACGACATGGATATGCGTAAAGTAATTGATGTCTATGCTGCTGCAACTGAGCACGTGGACCAAGGACTTTCACTCACCCTCTTCATGCGTAGTGACATTCCAAAAGGTCTTTACGAATGGAAGAAAGAAAACAAACAAACGACACGTGACCTATCTATCCTTCGTAACTATGCCTTTAACAAGGGTATCAAGTCTATCTACTACGTCCGTACCTTTACAGACGACGGTGGGGAGGTTGGTGCTAACCAATGTGAAAGCTGTGTGATTTAATGGAAATAAAGAAGAAAATAATTCACTCTTTTTCATTACTGGCATTAGCAATTCTTGGATATTCATTTGGTTTTTTGTCAATATTAAGTCTGAATTTTGATTCCAAATCAACTGTGTTCATAGCTTTCGCGTCATTCGTTCTCCTTCTAATTAATACTGATATATATAAACTGATTTTAAACTATAAAAATGTTGAAATTTTTGATGAACTTAATATGAATAAGTACATCAATACTTTAAAAGGGGGCTATTTATACTCTACTTTTTATGGTTCGATTATCAAGTCTGTAAACGAAATAAATCTTTTTTATACAAATCTAAGTTGCGATAATATTAAAACACATCCAATATTATTTATCCTAACTGTTTTACTGCCATTCATAGCGCCATTTATATTAATATTTATTATCAAAAGAATAAATTATTTAATAATGTCAAAAGAACATAAAATCCGAATGTTTATTATGACATTACTAATAGGAAGTCGTATTGAATTACGTAATATTGTTGTAAAAGAATATTATCATTCTATACTAAAAAATGCTGAACTGGAATTAAAGAAAAAGCTAAACATAGATTCAATCCATCTAGCTCCTGTTTCCAATCAGGATATTAGTATTTATTCAATTAACAAAGATTCATATATCTTGACTGTTCAAACAAAATATATAGATACTGCAGAGGAAGAGTCGCTAACTATTGAATCCCTTTTATTAAAAATTCAAATAGATTTTAAAAATAATATGATAAATCATGTTAAATTTTTTAACTAATAAATGACCACCATTCTTTACTATCAATTTAAGAAAGAGATTTCAAAATGGAAACTTACTACAAAGCCATTAACTGGAATGCCATCGAAGATGTCATCGACAAATCAACTTGGGAAAAACTGACGGAGCAATTCTGGCTTGATACACGTATTCCCTTATCAAATGACTTGGATGACTGGAGAAAACTATCAAATGTAGAAAAAGACTTGGTTGGAAAAGTCTTTGGTGGTTTAACCCTTCTCGACACTATGCAATCTGAAACTGGGGTTCAAGCCCTTCGCGCAGACATCCGTACACCACATGAGGAAGCTGTTTTCAATAACATCCAATTTATGGAATCTGTCCACGCTAAATCTTACTCATCAATCTTTTCTACCTTGAATACTAAGGCTGAGATTGAAGAAATTTTCGAATGGACCAATACCAATCCTTACCTACAAAAGAAGGCTGAGATTGTCAACGAAATCTACCTAAACGGTAGCCCACTTGAAAAGAAAGTTGCCAGCGTCTTCCTCGAAACCTTCCTCTTCTACTCTGGTTTCTTCACTCCCCTCTACTATCTCGGTAACAACAAACTAGCCAACGTTGCGGAAATCATTAAATTGATCATTCGTGATGAGTCTGTTCACGGAACTTACATTGGTTACAAATTCCAACTTGGTTTCAATGAATTACCTGAAGATGAGCAAGAAAAACTCAAAGAATGGATGTACGATCTGCTCTATACTCTTTACGAGAATGAAGAAGGTTATACAGAGAGCCTCTATGACGGTGTTGGTTGGACGGAAGAAGTCAAAACCTTCCTTCGCTACAATGCTAACAAGGCACTCATGAACCTGGGACAAGATCCACTTTTCCCAGACTCAGCAGATGATGTCAATCCAATCGTCATGAACGGTATTTCAACAGGAACATCTAACCACGACTTCTTCTCTCAAGTCGGAAATGGTTACCTTCTTGGCGAAGTTGAAGCCATGCAAGACGATGACTACAACTACGGTTTGGACTAATTCACTTATCCCAGAACTGATAACAAATATCATGGTTTGTTTAAAACAACCATGATGTTTTTGTTTTTGTTTTCTTTTGTTTTTTAAATTGATTGATTGAATACTTTATGATAAAATAGTAATAGAAATAGAGGTGATAACGATGTTAAAGCAGGAAAAACTAGATAATATTCTAGAAACGGTAAATACAAAGGGAACTATTACTGTAAAAGAAATCATGACTCGCTTGGATGTATCAGATATGACTGCTAGACGCTACTTACAAGAGTTAGCAGACAAGGATTTACTTGTTCGAGTGCACGGTGGTGCTGAAAAAATTCGCACAGGTTCCATTTTAAATAATGAACGTTCCAATATTGAAAAACAAAGCTTACAGATTGCAGAAAAACAAGAAATTAGTCGTTTTGCAGGCCATTTGATTGATGAAGGGGAAACAATTTTTATTGGGCCAGGGACAACCTTGGAATCTTTTGCCCGTGAACTTCCAATTGATAATATTCGTGTTGTAACAAACAGTTTACCAGTCTTTCTCATCTTAAACGAACGAAAACTAACAGATTTGATTTTAATCGGTGGCAACTATCGCTCTATCACTGGAGCCTTTGTGGGAACACTAACCTTGCAAAACTTGGCCAATCTCCAATTTTCTAAAGCCTTCGTTAGCTGTAATGGTATTCAGGACAATGCGATTGCGACCTTTAGTGAAGAGGAAGGTGAATCCCAACGCATCGCCCTCAATAATTCCAATAAAAAATACTTACTAGCTGACAATAGTAAGTTCAATAAATTTGATTTTTATACCTTCTACAATATCTCTGATATTGATACCATCGTTTCAGACTCTAAACTGAGCAAAGAAACGTTTGAACAACTTTCGAAACAAACAAAAATTATTCTTTCTAAACCATAAAACTGAGGATTGATAAAAAATAAAATGCGTCATATCAAGAAAATAAGAATCTTGATATGACGCATTTTTTGATGAAAACTTTTACAAAGAGTTTCCTAGATTCTTTATGATTGTTGAAACGGCATAAAATCTGAATCAAAGGAGATATTATCTCGTTCTTCAGGACTGATAAAATTTAAAAAGATATTTTTAAATTCTTCTAGCTCATAATCTGAATGACAAATCCATTCTTTACCGGTAGAGACATACCATTTTCCGAGACTTTTCAGTTCTTCATTCGTCAAACACGGTATTTGAGAACATTTTTCGAAATTTATAATATAAATTTTTTCATAAATAGATTGGATAAAATCTTTGAACATCTTTTGCCTCACTAGAATTCTATATCTAATTACTCATTCTACTAGTCTATAATCTGACTTTCCGCTACTTTCTTATACCAATGAGCTGATTTCTTCGGATAACGTTCTTGAGTTTCAAAGTCTACATAGAAGAGACCGTAACGTTTTTCATAACCGTTTGACCATGAGAAGACATCCATTAATGACCAAATGAAGTAACCTTTTACATTAGCTCCATCTGCAATCGCATCAGACAAGACTTCCAAGTGTTGCTTCACGTAATCAATACGACCATCATCGTAAACAGTGTTATCAATGAACTCATCTTTATATCCGAGACCATTTTCAGTGATGTAGATTTTCTTATAGTTCGGATAATCTTTCTTCACGCGCATGATTTGATCATACAAACCTTGAGGATAGATAATCCAATCCCAGTCTGTACGTGGCACATAATCTGGAGCTACACGACGACCAACACCTTTAATTTGGTATTTAGAGCTTCCTTTTTCACCCTTACCATTATGGATGATTTCAGTTTCGCCATCAAAGGCTTCCATCCAGTCACTCATATAGTAATTGATTCCAAGGAAGTCATTCAAGTCTTTTGCGGCTTCTAATACTTCGAAATCTTCTTCACGAAGATCTAAGCTACCACCATTGACTGATAAGATATGGTTGACACCTTCCATCGTTTCAGCTGAATAGTGTCCAAGATAAGTTGCATCCAAGATAAATTTATTGTGAATAATATCTTCCAACTCAGCTGAACGAACATCTGCTGGATTTTTGGGATCCAGAGGATATTTAGTAGGCAGTGCGTGAACAACACCAATTTCACCTTTATAACCTTTATCTTTATATAGCTTGACTGCACGCGCATGAGAAACCATCATATTGTGGTGCGATTGGAAAACTTTGGCAAGGTCGTACTGAATACCTGGAGGGAATTTTCCAACCAAGTATTGACCATCACCAATTGGCCCAATTTCATTAAAGGTTGTCCAATAGTTTACTTCTGGAAATTCTTCAAAACAGAAGGCAGCGTAGTCGACAAAGTGTTCAATGTTTTCACGGTTTAAGAAGTCTCCGTTTGAATGTAGAGCTTCTGGCGTATCAAAGTGATGAAGAGTTACAAAGGGCTCAACATGACGTTTGTGGCACTCTGCAAATAAATTATGATAAAACTCAACACCTTTAGCATTTACTTGACCGTAACCAGTCGGGAAAATACGTGACCAGGCAATAGAAATTCGAATACCATTGACACCATACTCTTCTGCCAACTTGAGGTCAACTGGATATCGATTGTAAAAATCACTGGCTGGTTCTGCAGTGTACCAGTAATTATCTTCAAGATATTTATCCCACGCTACTGGTCCTTTACCATCAGTATGTGTAGCACCTTCTGCTTGATAGGCAGCTGTTGCGCCACCAAAAATAAAGTCTTTTGGTAATGTTTTTGTCATTTTTTTCACCTATTTCTTGATTTAAATAAAGTAAAAGTGAGAGGAGAGGAGTCAGTGAGCCATCCTTCTCCATCTCACTTCTTCTACCAAGTCACCGAATTGTGACATGAGGAGGTAAAAACGCTGTCTTTTTACCGACGAATTAATAAGGCGATTAGGAAATTCGCCATAGCGATTTCCGTAACGAGAGGAAACTATTTCAGAGTCCCTATTATTAATCGAATTGTGACATGAGGAGGTAAAAACGATATCTTTTTACCGACGAATTAATAAGGCGATTAGGAAATTCGCCATAGCGATTTCCATAACGAGAGGAGACTATTTCAGAGTCCCTATCGTTAATCGAATTGAGCTTGTACGAATGCAAGAGCACCTTTTCCATCACGAGTTAATTTGATGTATTGAGCGCCTTCTGTTTTCGCAAGTTTAATACCGAGCTTATCTGTTTCTGCTTTCATGTCTTCAAAGTTTGAAGCAACTTGAGGGGCAAGGATAACTAGATCAAACTCTGGTAACATTTCACGGTGAGCACCATAACCACCTGCTGCTGCTTTCACAGGAACATTGTACTCTGCTGCTGCCTTATTCAAAGCATTTGCAAGGAGTCCACTTGTTCCTCCACCGGCACAAAGAACCAAGACATTTGTTTCTTTTGTAATTGTATTCTGACCTGCTTCTACACCTGCTTTTTCAAGAATAGCATCTGCTTTTGCAGTGTTGAAGTTTGCAGCAACTTTTTCTTTCAATTCATCATTAGATTTACCTGAACGCTCTTCTTCAAGAATTTGTTCATCATAGACTTTAAGGAATGGATAGTAAATAACTACGTCAACCACAATTAGAAGGGCAGCAAGAATGAATGATAGAACTTGGAAGTTCGTACCAAGAACTAGACCTAGTGGAGCTGGAGTTGTCCATGGTAGATTAGCAGTAAATGAATTCATTCCAAGAGTTTCAATGAAGAATTTAAAGATCCAAACGTTTGCGATGGGAGCAAAAATAAATGGAATGAAGAAAATCGGGTTCAATACAAGTGGTGCACCAAACAAGATTGGTTCATTTACACCAAAGAAAGTTGGAACTACTGAAGCGCGTCCGATTGCACGGTTACGTTTAGATTTTGTTAACCACATGAACATGAATGGAACAACCAGTGTCGCACCAGTACCACCCATGGTAACGATAAACATTTGTGTACCAGAAGTAAGAATCTTGTCAGCGTGCATACCTTGTTGGAGAAGGTTCAAGTTGACTTCGGCATTGGCATAGGTAATAGCTGCGATAGCTGGTTCAACGATAGATGGACCATGGATACCAACAAACCAGAAGAAGGCAAAGGCACCAAAGATAATGGTAATACCTAGATAGCCATCAGCTGCAGAGAATAATGGAGCAAAGAATTTACCGATTGATTCTGCCACACTAGAACCAACAAAATGACGAGCTAGTAAATCAAGAGCATAAAGTGAAACAACTGAGAGAGTGAATGGAATCACATCTTTAAAGACTTGTGAGATATTTGGTGGAACTTCGTCAGGCATACGAATAGTGACGTTGTTCTTAACACAAACCTTATAGATGGCTACAGTAACAAAGGCAGCAAGGAAGGCTGAAAGCAAACCTTTTGTCCCCAAGAATCCAGTAGCTAGACCATTTTCGATAGGATCAGCTGCCAACATCAACAAGCCAACAATTGCTGCCAACAGTGTTGACATATAGTTGATTTGATTGGTTTTCTCCATGCTACGGTTTACTGAGTCCGTCAATGACTTAGCTGTTGTACCAGCTACCAAGAGAGCTAGAATCCCCATTGAATAGCTGTAAGGTTTCATCAGAAAAGCTACAACTTCATCAGACCATTTAAAGCCCCATGAGTTTGGTACAAAGGCAATCAAGATAAAAATACTTGAGAAGAGAATAACAGGCATACCTGCAATGAAACCATCACGAATAGCACGAAGATAGATATTACGAGATAATTTCTCAAAGAAAGGTTTTCCTTTCTCGATAAATGCAATTAGTTTATTCATTATTTAACTCCTCTCTTATAAAGTTCGATTAAGTGGTGCATCAAATCTTTTAACAAGACAGTTGTCATCAAGTGGTCTTGGCCATGCATCATGGTCACACTATACGCTAAGTCCTCACCAGAAGCTTCCTTAGCCAATAGACTTGTTTGCGCGTGGTGAGCCTCTGCAATGCAAGAACCAGCTTCCTCAACTAAGCTATCTGCTTTTGCAAAATCGCCAGCTTCAGCAGCCTTCAAGGCTTCCAATAGTTTTGAACGAGCATCGCCAGCATAGGCTACGATTTCAAAACCTAACAATGTTACTTCTTCTCTATTCATGATAGAATTCTCCTTATATAGTTTTAAATAAATTTTTATGACAATAAACGTTGGATATGTAGAACTAGATAAACTCGTTCACTTTTATACAAATCAAGACCCGTATGTTGCGTAATCACATCATAGATCTTGGAACCAATCTCAAACGCTTTTGGATAGGATTGTTTAATATGATCTTCCATATCCAGAAGTGATTGGTTATCATCTCTAGAGCGGTCTAAATAATCCAGGAAATAATTCAAATGAATCATAAAACGATCATAGAAATGGTTATTCTCTTTAGTTCGTTGAATTGCATAACCCTTTAGCACTTCTTCAACATTCCTGAGAATTTCTTTCCTCTTATCAATCGACTCCACAAGTTCCACTTCATTTTCACCTTCGGCATTAATGAAATGATAAGCAATCCGAATAATTTCGTCCTCAGGAAAATGATCTGCTAGCTTCTGACGGTAAATTTCAAATGCTTCATTTGCGATTTGAAAAGCGACAGGATACTTAGTGGAAATATCTGGCAGATTACTATCCTTGTACCTTCCTTGTGCTAGAGCTTGGTAAGAACAGTAAATATGATCTGTCAATGTTACGTAGAGATACTCTTGAATCGGATAATGATATTTCTTTGATAGCTTATCAATGATTTCATAAGTCACTGTGATAAAATCAAGCGGAACATCTTTGAGGAGAGCCATAAAGTTTTCCCTGGACTCTTCGGTCTTCATCCGAAAGATTTTCTCAACCTGATGTTCAGCAATCAAATCCCCTTTCTTCTTTCCAAATGTAATCCCCTTACCAATCACAATCACTTCTTCTCCTTTATCATTTCTGACAAGCGAGACATTGTGATTCATTGGATTTAGAATTCGATACATGTCATCCTCCTTTTATATCTTAAAGGTATATGAGTACAAAAAATGACCACAAATGAACTAGAAAATCAGCCGATTTCTAATTCACCTGTGATCATGCCTAATATTACTTAGTAACACTCACCTTGTATTAACTTGTGATTTAAGTATAGCACAAGTAAGTTATTTTGTAAACCTTTACGAAGAACTTTTTTATTTTTTTGAGTATTCTTTTATCAAAAAATAAAATCATAAACAAAATTAAGAAAACAAGTGTTTATAATTCAGAAAATTTCCTCTCAAGTCAAAAACAAGTGTACTAATAACTCTATATTTTTTTGAAAGCTCCAAACCAAAATCCATTATTCCTAATAAACAACTCATCACCAAAAGCTCTAGTATGTTTTGAACCGATTTCTAATTTTACAAGACGCATAGGAGCCAATAATTCAATTAACTCACTTTCTGTATAAACTCTTTCTAACATTGAATCTAGTTTTCTACGTATGTAACCTTTTTCTAGTAAAGAATTATCAGGAATTGCATCTCGGAAAATTCCATCTTTCCGTGGACAATAAAAATAATACATTCCTCCTGCTTTCAACACCCTTTTCACCTCTGAAAAATAGTTTTGTCTATCTTTTTCATCAACTATAAATGTAATCGCAGACATTATATCAAATATAGAATCGAAATGGTTGTCAGGAAAATCTAAACCTTTACCTACATCTGTCTGTGTTATATGACAATTAAATTGTGGAAATGACTTAGTCAATAATTGTTTTGCACTATCAGCGGCCTCCTTTGTTAAATCTACACCACAATAAGTATCAGCATAATGATTTTCAATTAAATAGTAAAGATTCCTTCCAAAACCACAACCAACTTCTAATACCCTGCACTCATCGTTTTGAGTAACGATTTGATTTCTCAAAGAAAAAATCTTTTGAACTGCATCATTAGGAACTAAGCGTGTCTCTGTTTTTGATGATTGGGCATGTAATTCTTCCCATTTCTTGTGATTATCTTCATTTAAAACAAATGTATCCATTGAACTCTCCATATCTCATTATTGTTTCTACATGATGAAATCCAGCACTCTTTAACATTTCTTTATTTTCAGCATGAGTGTGGTTAATCATAACTCCCTCCAAGCTCAATTGCTTAGATAGAATTTCTTCTGGACTAAATCCATGTTCTTGCTTGAATTTAATATAATTGGAAACTATCAACTTATTTACCTTCGGATCTGTCATGATTTCTTTCTCAAATAGAATAAACGCTCCACCTTCAACTAAAGATTCATATATTTTTGATAAAATCTTTATTCTCTTGTCTGGAAGAATAAACTGAAGGAAATAATAGCTAATAATTAAATCGCTGGGTTCTAACCTGGCTTCC
>CAUQIP010000047.1:0-11193 GCA_963518235.1 uncultured Streptococcus sp.
CAAAACAGTGTTTTGAGCTGACTTCGTCAGTTCTATCTACAACCTCAAAACAGTGTTTTGAGCTGACTTCGTCAGTTCTATCTACAACCTCAAAACAGTGCTTTGAGCAACCTGCGGCTAGTTTCCTAGTTTGCTCTTTGATTTTCATTGAGTATCAGATTTAAGAAATTAACTTCCTCGTCTCCAGAAAATCGCTAAGACAATCATGGAACCTAGTACTGCCGGAATAATGGCAGTTCCTGCTATTATCGGTCCCCAAGTCCCAAAAAGCAAGTGGCCTATAAAAGCACCAATCCATCCCAGAAACATTTTTCCAAAACATCCCATTCGCTCTCCACGATTGGTCAAAGTGCCTGCTAAAAATCCCACTAGGAGACCAACGAACATACTTCCTAACATATTATCTCCTTAATTTGCCCAATCTCCGTTACGGAAGAGTGGTACACGTGTCCCATCCTCACGGATACCATCGATATCCATTTGACTAGACCCAATCATAAAGTCTACGTGAACATCTGAACAGTTAAGCCCTGCAGCTTCAAGCTCTTCTTCACTCATCTCTGCCCCACCAACGACACTAGTCGCATAGGCTGCACCGATAGCCAAGTGGTTTGAAGCATTCTCATCGAAAAGGGTGTTGAAGAAGGTAATGCCTGACTGAGAAATTGGGCTTGGATCTGGCACCAAGGCACATTCACCTAAGGCACGCGCACCCGTATTTTCAAAGACAAGGTCTTTCATGACTTGATCGCCCTTCTCAGCAGTGATATCTACGATTTGTCCATCCTTGAAGGTCACCTTAATTCCCTCTATGATGTTTCCATTATAACTAAGCGGTTTTGTAGAGGTTACATAACCATCTGCGCGACGGAAATCAGGCGCTGTGAAGACTTCCTCTGTCGGCATATTTGGCAAGAATCCTTCACCCTGTGCATTGATAGCACCTGCTGATTCCCAAACGTGGTTCTTCGGCAATCCAAGGGTCAAATCTGTCCCTGGCGCTGTGTAGTGAAGGGCTGAAAATTGCTCTTTATTAAGCATATCGGCCTTGCTCTTGAGGATAGCTGCATGCTCTTCCCAAGCCTTAACAGGATCTGCTTCGTAGACACGGCAAGTTTTGAAAATTTGGTCCCAAAGGAGATCGACTGCTTCTTCATCGCTCGTAGCATTCGGAAAGACTTTCTTAGCCCACTCAAGTCCAGCAGCGGCTGCTACAGTCCAGCTAACCTTGTTGGATTGAGTTGCGATGCGCATTGGCTTCATAGCAAGTCCCATAGCTTTAGCAGAAGCTGATAGCTTGTCAGCATCCACTCCGTTCAAGGCACCTGGATCAGATGAACGAACCCCAAGACGGCTAGCCTTATTTTCCAAGAGATAGTTCATCTCAGCAATCTTGTATTCTGGCACATTGTCCAGACGCTCCATCGGCGCATGGAGGAATTTCTCACGGTTAATGACATCATCTGTCCACTGAACGATAACCTCATGCGCACCCAAGGCATAAGCTTCTTTGACGATTAAGTGAGCCAACTCACGTTGCTCCACATCGATAGAGAGAGCCAAAGTGTGACCAGGTTGCACATTAATTCCGTTCGCAACCAATAATTTCGCATATTTTTCTAGATTTTCTTTAAAATTTGGTAAAACCATGTTGTTTTCTCTTTTCTATTTTTATTTTTCTTTCAAAGCAGAGAATAATCCTGCTAAAGCAATGGCACCTGATAAGAGTGCTGTTGATAGAAGGATTGTTTCATCTGCCAGCTCTAGCTGATAGTCAAAAACTTTTTAAGCTGGTTTGTCTTTTACAAAATCCTTCCCTTACTAGTATATCACATATATTGGTATTTTAAAAAACAAGCTTACTGAAGCTTGTTTTAATTAGCTATTACAAAAATTGTGTACATATCTTTCGACTTCTTTTTCCATAAATTGAATCTCACCAATATCCCATCTATTTTTTTTAGAAGTTATCTCTGCCATCATCTGTAATTTTAAACTCTGACGAGGAAAGATACCTTCTTTTTTCCATTGTTCTAATTTAGCCTCTGGATAGGAATTGCCAAACCGGGAGTTCTGTCTATCGGTAATGATACAAAGATTACCAAAGGAATGTAAAAACTCAGCAGGTAATTGGCTCTCTCCATCATGTCCATTTGGATTCTGAGGAAACCAATGTTCTATGGAACGGCGAGATGCAAATTTGAAATTATCAAAATTAATATCCTTGTACTCTTTCTCTAATTCGGCACGATTTTTCCATAAAACATAATCTACAAAGTTAAAAGCATAAACAGGAATTGCCCCATATTTTTTGATACTTTTATCTTCTGTAAACAATCTTTCTTGTGCATATCTCACTGCCATTTTTTCAAGAAAATCCTTAAAGCGAGCACCAAATTCTTGATCATTTAGCTCTTCAATATGTTTGTAGAGGAATTGTAATATTTCATATAACCAACGACTGTCACGATTGGCAGTAAAGGTCACAGCAAACATGGATTGGAGCATTAAAATATCATCATTAAACTTTTCAAAAGAATTTTTATCATAATAATATTGAACAAATAAATCTCCTCCAGTTTTATTATAATCATTCCGATAAACTTTCTGCAGAAACCAATCATTTTCTTGTCTTCTATTATTAGTCTCTTGAGACATTCGTACGATCAAATTATCAAATATAAATTTTAATTTCAATAAATTCCTAATAAATAATGTAACATCCTCTAAGTTTGTATTAACATTAATTACATTTTCAAATGTTTCTAATAATTTCTTGTCATCTAGCTGTATATCAGAAGGGGATACATTCCCAAATGTTATATAATAGACGAAATATAAAAATGTTTCAAAGTTTATAATCGTTCTGTATTTTTCCACTTCATTCGTATCTGATATTACTTTAACTATTGTAGATTCTTTATTTTCTATACTAGATAATAAAGATTTCTTATTAGTTGATTGAACTTCTATTTGACTTAAGGACTTATCGATATTTAAAAGAAAGCTATTCTGATAATTATTTCTTTTAATCCAATTCAAAGGAAATATTTTTTCTCTCTCTGCATCATGATGCTTGTTCTTTGCTTTTTTTGTAAATGCATTGATTACCGGCTTATCAAACTCTGCGCAGGCATCCCAAATTCTTGCAAACTTTTGCGCCATTTCTTTATCTGTACCGAACTTAGCCATCATTTGCGCCTTAAGAATCTCATGAGCCTCTAGTTGTTCTCCTCGAGAGTTGAAACGTTCGAAATAAAGATTCAAATCTAAATCCTCAGGAAGTATACTCCGAAAAATGATGACATTCTCAAAAAGATAATCGACGAAAGACTGAGGATTAAGCTGGCGCTCCTCTAGCACTTTTTTCAATGCGTCTTTAGCATATCCGTAACCTCTAGTCAGCTCATTTTCATCACCCTCTGAAATTTCTTGCTTGGTAAATAGATGTTGAATATTATTATTTGATTTCTGCCTAGCTGGGAATTTAAGATTGACAGCTTTCAATCTATCAAAACCAAACTCATGCTTCAAAGCTAAGGCAATCAAATTAAGGGCTGTTGTTCGCTGTTGCCCATCTATAATTTTGAAAATGTCATTCTCTTTATTAACGACTAATGTTCCAATATAGTAATTTTCTCTATTTTCTTGAAAAGCATCTGCTACGTCGTTCAATAACTGCTCAATTTCATCATAAGTCCAGGCAAAATTTCTCTGATAAAGAGGAATAGCATAGGAATCTTCATTTAATAAACGATTAACTGATAAGCTTATATGTGTTTCTACCATTTATCTTTTTCCTCTTCTATAATCTTGTCCACAGTATAATTTTCAAATATCTCTCTATCTATCTTAATCATGAAATCATTCGGAGTGACAGCATGAGATAAAAGTTGAAATAGTTTTTGAACCTCTTTTTGTCTAAAGCTTCCACCAGCAACATAGTTTCCTACCGTTGCATCATATATTGCTTTAGACTTAACTCTAGGGTAATAAGACCAAATAAACAAGGTCTCTACTATCTCCTTTGATAGCTCATCTTTTCCAAATCTATCTGCAAAAAGCGAGCAAATATTTAGGAATATATTGTGACACTTGAGGTAGCGTCCTTTTGAGCTATTGTAAATATTCAACATACCTTCTGGGTAAGCTAGATTTTTTTCTTCCCCTTCAGGTTCATCAGAAAATCCTAACTCTTCATTTAAAAAATCCTTATGATTTTTAATAGTTTCATGAGCAGATTCAATATACTCAAAAAATTTACTTCCATCAATGATTGGCATAGTAATGGACATGGGGAGATTTTCAATATGACGATACAATTCTAGATATGGAAAGTTCTGATTCAAATCAACGCCTTTAAAATCGTCAATAAAATCCTCTGTAAAACGCAGATAAGATCCATAACGTTTGTTTGTTAATCCTGTCTCTCCGCGCGACCAACGTCTCATACGGAAAAGATGTTTATCAAACAACTCTTTGAGACTTAAATCTTTATCTTCTACAAATTGCTCCCACTTTTCAACAATCTTTTCATCTTCTGAATCTTGCTTGCGAAGATGATAGGCTTTGAGCAAATCATGAGGTTCTAAAGATTTTCCACGATTATTCTGAGAATCAAATAACTGAAAGGCTTCAGATAATCGTTCCTGTGGCATAGTAATCACGGAGACAGAACAATTTTCCAATAAAAAGTTGCAAATATCTTTTGCCTGATTTTCGCCAACCAATTGAGTCAAATTTTCCCACTCATTATAATTTTCACTCGCATGATAGCAAGATAACTCTCCCAATTTAGCACTCAGCAGTTGATTAGCACCCTTATAATTCTCTAAATCATCTAATAAATGAAGAAACAAGGAAATAGAAATTAGCCGTTGCTGTCCATCGACAATATCTAAGTATTTTTCCTTTTCATGCAAGATTTCATGTAAGATAACGGAACCAATCTGATATTCCTTTTTTCCCATAGCATCTCGTAAATCATAAAAAAGATTACGGATATGCTTTCTGTTCCATTTATATGGTCTTTGATAAGAAGGAATCCGCAAATCCCCTTCTTTCAATAGTTCTCCAACCTTTTTAGAAGTAAATTGAATAGTCATTTTATCCTCATCTATATTTATCTATCATTTCTTGAACTGTTTGCTTCATATCCTCTACTAAAATCCGAGGAGACAAAACAGTAACTGCTTCCCCTTGCCCCAGCAACCAGCGTTTAAGCCCCGGTGTGTGCTGACTTTCAAACTTAAAATGAGTCCAATCGCCATTTTTCCCAACTATTTTTGCATTTGGAAATTGATCCATCACAATCGCCGGATCGTACAAATACTCGATTTCAATACTGATTTTCTTCCCGATAAAAGCATCTACTCTCTCGTTACGAATGTCGCCATCTCTAAATTTATCTCGATAAGAAATAGAGGGTTTCTCTATATCACTAAGAGACCATGACTGGATACGGTCTACTCTTAAAGTAATATAAGTAGCATGTTTCAACTGGTAGACAACTAGATAGAAATAATGACTATCATAATAAAGAGAGACTGGCAAAACAGTCTGCCTCTTAGAAGACTCAGAATAAGGTTTTTGATAGATAATATCTAGAACCTGTTCATGCAAAATAGCTTCTGATAAATTCCAAATTTTCTCTATTCTATTTTGTTGATCCGTTAAGGGAGCATAGTTCAGCTTTTCACTTCTAATAATCTGCTCAATTTCTTTCTGATCATCACGGGGAACTAAGACCAGTAAATTATTTAGTAAGCAAGCAATTTCTGGTCTATTCAGTGCTCGATTTTCCAATAAAATCTTTGAAATAACGAGTATATCTTTTTTATTAAAAACTGACTTACTTGCTAAACAATACTTATTCGTTTTACGGTTATAAAGTAAATCTCCACTATAACTGGTGTGACTAGATAAAATATCACGGAATAGCGAAAAATCTCTCTGTATCGTCTTTTCACTAACCTCAAATTCCTGAGCCAGTTGCTTTTTTCCTAACGGAGTCCCAAACTGTAAACGTAAAAAAATCGTTAGCAGTCTCTCTTGATCATTCATTTGCAGTCCTTCTACATATTATTCAAACAATACTATTTCCAGTACATTATTATCACTTCTATAGTCTAACTAGCACTTTATATTCAAAACGATTAAAGCAAAATAAACTATCCCTTAGATGATTTCAACTGTACCACTATGCCAGATTCGAAGAACTCAACTACGGATTCAGGCATATTTTTTAAGTCTTCGGGTAAGCAGTCTGAATATACAATGAAGAGTTTGTTTCTTTTCTTACTCTCTTTGAATCGCTGCATCCAGTATTCCTGTACCCTTTGATCAGCCTCTCCCAAAAATTGAACTCCATTCAGAAAAATCCAATCACGCTCTGTATACCCCATTTGCAGTTTCATCCATTGACTATGTTTAGAAAAAATCAAATTATCTCTCACTCGATAATATGCAAGTGATGCTATTGGAGTAACAGGTTTTATTTTAGTTAACGTATAATAAAACAAATGCCATCTATCAGTCTCTGAAATACCGCAAATGTAAATACATTGAGAATCTTCTTTTAAGTCTATTTGTGGGAATCCGGTCCAATCACTCCCATCATCTTTCAAGCCTTTTTCAAAATTATAAATTTCCTCTTCAATTGACACATTAGAATTTAAAATTTCTTGATTCATATTATACTCTCTTTTCTATTACTTTTAAGAGAATTATAACAAATCAAGTGGACATATTTTGTCCACTTGATCAAAATAAGCAATTTTTTAAAACAACTCATCAAACAAACTCAACTGATTATCCTCTGGCATATTGCCGAGAATGCCCATTTCATCCATCTTTTCAACCAAGGTTGATGAGAGTCCGCCACGCTTGCGTAGTTCTGTTTTAGAAAGAAATTCTCCCTCTTCACGCGCTCGTACCAACTGCTTGGCAACGTTCTCTCCCAGACCATCCATAGCTACAAATGGCGGAATGAGGGTATCCCCATCGATGAGGAACTCTGTCGCCTGACTACGGTAGAGATCGAGTTTGCCAAACTTGAAACCACGTTCCCACATTTCATTGACAATCTCAAGAGTTGTATAGAGGTCAATTTCCACATTAGAGGCCTCATTGTTCTTCCGTTTTTCAGCGATTTCTTCCATTCTGCGCTTGATAGCATCCAAGCCCGCACCCATGGTCTTGATATCAAAAGCCTTGGCACGGATTGAGAAGTAAGCACAGTAGTAATAAATGGGATGGTGAACCTTGAAGTAGGCCACACGCAAGGCCATCATAACGTAGGCTGCCGCATGGGCTTTCGGGAACATGTACTTAATTTTCCCACAGGACTCGATATACCACTCTGGCACCTTATTGGCCTTCATGGCTTCGATGTAGCCATTTCGCTCCTCTTCGGAAATCTTGAGCCACAAGCCCTTACGTACCCGTTCCATGATGGTAAAGGCCATCTTAGGCTCGAGACCCGCATGCATGAGGTAAACCATGATATCATCCCGACAACCGATAACAGTTGATAGGTCTGCAATCCCTTGCTTGATTAAATCCTGAGCATTTCCCAACCAGACATCGGTACCGTGGGACAAACCTGATAGCTGAAGTAACTCCGCAAAGGTCGTTGGATGCGTCTCGTCTACCATCCCACGTACAAAGTTGGTTCCAAATTCTGGAATCCCCAGCATACCCGTCGGCGTTCCGATTTGCTCAGGAGTTACTCCTAGCACATCCGTCCCAGAAAAGAGTGCCATCACGCCTTCGTCATCCATAGGAATTTCATTGGGATCAATACCAGACAAGTCCTGAAGTTTTCGAATCATGGTCGGATCATCATGTCCCAGCACATCGAGTTTGAGGACGTTCTCATCGATATCGTGGAAGTTAAAGTGAGTGGTCTGCCATTCAGCCGTCACATCATCTGCTGGATACTGAACAGGTGTGAAATCATAGACATCCATGTAGTTCGGAATAACAACGATTCCCCCCGGGTGTTGTCCTGTTGTCCGCTTAACACCAGCCGCACCTTGAGCAAGGCGTTCTACCTCTGCATCACGATAAAACTTGCCATAGTCTCGCTCGTATCCCTTTACAAATCCATAGGCAGTCTTAGCAGCCACCGTACCAACCGTTCCCGCACGGAAGGCATATTCCTCACCAAAGATATCACGAACATCCAAGTGGGCGCTAGGCTGGTCTTCTCCCGAGAAGTTCAAGTCAATATCGGGAACCTTATCCCCATCAAAACCAAGGAAGGTCTCGAAAGGAATATCCTGCCCATTTTTGCTGAGTTTGTGACCACATTTTGGACAGTCCTTATTGGGCATATCAAATCCAGAACCATAAGAACCATCTGTGATAAACTCACTATACTGACACTGACCACAGACATAGTGAGGAGAGAGAGGATTGACCTCTGTAATCCCAATCATGGTCGCAACAAAACTAGATCCGACAGACCCACGAGAACCAACCAAGTAACCCCGTTCATTGGAACGTTGCACCAGCATCTGAGAAGCAAGATAAATCACGGCAAATCCATTCCCCAGAATAGAAGTTAATTCTTTTTCAATCCGCAAATCAACAATATCTGGCAGCGGATTTCCATAAATCTCAAAAGCTTTCTTATAGGTCAGCTCAGCGACCGTTTCTTCCGCCTTATCGATAAAAGGTGTGTACAAATCACCTTTTACAACCTCAACAGGCTCAAAGGTTTCTGCCAAGGCATTGGGATTTTCAATAACCAGTTTACGAGCCAGTTCCTCTCCCAAGAAGGCAAATTCATCCAACATCTCATTGGTCGTTCTAAAATGAGCCTTTGGAAGTGGTGCCGGTTGGGCATGTTCTCCATGACCGATAGTTCGGTTAATCATAGCCCCTTGTCCCAAACTACGGACGATAATTTCGCGGTAAATCTCTTCTTCTGGTTCGATATAGTGGACATTTCCCGTAGCCAAAACGGGCTTGCCAAGACGGTCGCCGACCTCTATCAAACTCTTGATAATGGTCTGGAGTTCCTCCATATCCTTGACCTGCTCCTTGGCGATCAATGGCGCATAGATAGCTGGTGGCATGATCTCAATAAAGTCATAATACTTGGCCACCTCAACCGCCGCATCCACACCTTGGGAAACGACTGCATCAAAAACTTCACCTTCAGAGCAAGATGAACCTAAAATCAAGCCTTCCCGATGGGCATCTAAAACCGTTCTCGGAATCCGAGGCACCCCTTCAAAATACTTGGTATTAGACAGAGAAACCAGCTTAAAGATATTTTTTAAACCTACCTGATTCTTGACATAGATGGTCGCATGCTTGATCCGAGCTTTTTTATAAGAATCTGGACTAATCAAATCAATGTTAAGTCTAGCTAGATCGGTCACACCATGTTTTTCTGCTACTTCTTTGATAAAAATAAAGAGCAGACGACCAGTAGCTTCCGCATCGTAGTTGGCCATGTGGTGATGTTCCAAAGCCACACCAAAACGCTTGGTCAAAGGCCCCAAACCATGACGTTTATACTCAGGATAAAGGTTTCTAGCAAACTCCAGCGTATCAATAACTGGCTGACTAATCTTTGGCAGACCATGACGCTCATAGTTGGCATTCATAAAGCCAACGTCAAAGGTCGCATTGTGGGCAACTAGGACCGTATCCTTACAAAATTCTTGGAATTCTTGCAAAACTTGTTCCAGTGGTTTGGCATTTTTTACATGATCATCTGTAATACCAGTCAACTCAGTAGTAAAGGCTGACAAGGGATGTCCAGGATTGATAAATTCATCAAATTCAGCAATGATATTCCCCTTGTACATCTTAGAGGCCGCAACCTGAATCAAGTCATTATAGATAGCTGAAAGCCCCGTCGTTTCCACGTCAAAGACCACGTAGGTCGCTTCCGACAAGTTCATCTCTACTTCGTTATAGACGATAGGGACACGGTCCTCCACGATATTGGCTTCCATTCCATAGATTAGCTGGATTCCCGCTTTCTTAGCCGCCTTATAGCCGTGTGGGAAGGATTGAACATTCCCGTGGTCCGTGATAGCAATCGCCTTGTGTCCCCACTTAGCAGCTGTCGCAACGATTTCTTCAACCTCTGGTAGAGCATCCATGGTCGACATGTTAGTATGAGCATGAAACTCAACCCGGCGCTCACCTTCTGGCATCAAATCCTTCCGCTCATAGTGAACAACTTCCTGCACATCCTGCACATTCATAGTCAAATCGCGTGTGAAGTTATTCATCTCCACATTCCCACGGACTCGGAGCCAAGAATTTTTCTTGATGAGGTCAAACTTCTGGGCCTCTTCCTCGTTCTTAACCCACTTTTGCATCGAAAAACTGGAAGTGTAGTCCGTCATTTTAAAGTTGATCAAAACACGCCCTGTTCTAGTCACTTTTTGCTCCACATCAAACACAACCCCTTCAAAGACCAGACGATTTTCCTCCGTCGTCACTTCGATCATAGGAGTAATCTCTGCCTTATCCAGCTTCGGTTTAGCTACAGCTTTTTTCGTTTGAAAATCAAAGGCTGGTTTCTCTTCTGCTGGAGGAGGTGCCATCTGTTCCAGTTGCTCCATAGCACGGAGCGCTTCCTCATTGGCAGCTTGAACAATCTGCTCATTTTCCGCATGAAAGGCTTCTTCCTGCTCTTGAGTCAGCATATCATTTTTCTCTACTTGACAGTTAAAAGTTGGAAAACCAAATTTTTCAAGTTGTTTGGCTAAATTAGGAAGGTGATTTTTCTTAAAGTGTTCCTTATCAATCGCCTCAGAGCCTTCAATAAAGAGCTGATTTCCCTCCGCACGAACTTGCAGATTTTGATAAAGGGACTTAAAACCTTGACTAGCACATGGCCCTTCAGAGAAAGACTCCCTATAGTAGGACTGCAAGAGCTGATTTGAAAATTCTTGAGACAGAGCCTTGATTTCGAAAACAGCTTTATTGCCTGTCTTAAAAAATTCTTCGCTCAAACCTTTCTTTAATTCTAAAAAGATTTCAATCGGTAAAATATTAGAAAATACAAAATGAAACTCCCATACCTTACTAATTTTATGAACTACAACTCGCTCAATATCAGCCTGTGATAAAGCAGGATCCTGTCTCATTTCAGCAGGCATCCCCAGTTGATTCATCAAAATTTCAAAACTATTTGACATTCATTTTCCTCACATTATTCTC
>CAUQIP010000048.1:0-10789 GCA_963518235.1 uncultured Streptococcus sp.
CTGTTTTGAGGTTGTGGATAGAACTGACGAAGTCAGTAACCATACCTACGGCAAGACGACGTTGACGCGGTTTGAAGAGATTTTCGAAGAGTATTAGTCATTTTCTTGATTTTCTTCCCAGTCATGGTAAGCAGCATAGAGCTGGCTTTTATTCCACTGGTAAATCTTAGCAACTTCCTTAATGGCTTGATTTTTCTTCATTCCTTGCTGGATGCGGGCTTGGATTTCTAAGAACAAGTCCTCCTCGTCTTTTTCCTCCACATCCTGACTGGCACCTTCAACAATAAGAAGGCATTCTCCCTTTAGTGGCGTTTCTGCGATGCTTTCTAGTAATTCAGAAATCTTTCCTCGTTGGTATTCTTCATAGATTTTGGTCAATTCTCTGACCAAGACGACCGAGCGATCACCGTAGACTTCTAGCATATTTTTGAACGTATCTGACACACGATGAGGAGATTCATAGAAAATCTGAGTTTCAGGATAGTCTTTTTTCGAGTCGAAAAATTGCTTTTGCTGGCCTGATTTTCTCGGTAAAAAGCCATAAAAGATATGTGGCTGCGGCGCTAAACCACTGGCAATCAAGGCTGAAATCCCTGCAGAGGCACCCGGAACTGTGACAACTGTAATCTCTTCCTTGATGGCTGCCTTGACCAAATCATGACCAGGGTCTGAGATGCTAGGCAGACCTGCATCAGAGACCTGAGCAATACTTTGCCCTGCTTTCAGAAAACCAATCAAATCAGGAATTTTTTCCTTGGCGTTGTGCTCATGAAAACTAATCTGCTTAGTAGAAATGTCAAAATGCTTGAGCAAAAGACCTGTATTGCGCGTGTCCTCAGCAGCAATCCAGTCCACTTCTTTCAAGGTCTGAATAGCACGAAAGGTCATATCATCTAGATTGCCAATCGGCGTTGCCACTAGGTACAGCTTGCCGTAGGGAGACTGCCCCTTAAAACTTTTTTGAATCTGCATGCCTACTCCCTGTATAACAACTCGTCACAGAACATACATTCCTCGTCCTGCTCTCGACGTTGTCCATAAAAATCATTACATACGTGAAATCCATCTTTATAAATGCGACGGACACTTTCGCGAACATGTTTGGCCTTGACAGGAGCATCTGCTTCCACCTCACCCAAGCGTTCGCGCAACTTACTATTTTCCAAGCGAAGAGCTGTATTTTCCTCTACCAGGCTC
This sequence comes from uncultured Streptococcus sp., assembly GCA_963518235.1. Taxonomy (GTDB): domain Bacteria; phylum Bacillota; class Bacilli; order Lactobacillales; family Streptococcaceae; genus Streptococcus. The sequence continues at coordinate 1,198 of CAUQIP010000048.1, forward strand.
TTGAGATTTTTCTTGATGGCTTCCACATCGGCCAAAGTCACCAATAACTGTTGGGAGAAATCATCCAGCGCGTCAAATAATTCTTTTTTGTCCATAAAACAGCCCTTTCCTTTCTTTATCATTCATTTTTGAGTTTATATTTCTTTCAAGACCAGATATTCCATGGCATTTTGAAAGCTGACATTAGCCTGCCACATTTTTCTAGCTTCTAGCAAATCTTGTAGAATCACTCTTACTCTTGCTTGCAGGAGGTCCTGCCCACAAAGGACTTCAAGAATCCGTAAAACCTGATCTTGTTTTTCCTTGTCGTCTGCCAAGCTAGCTAGTTTAGCAACCTGCAGATAACTTTCTTTTTTCTTAGCTACTAACCAAGTCAGCAGGCGTTCACTTTCATCGACCAAGGTCCAAAAGCCTGCCTGATTAGCCAACTTTTCTGCTTCAGCTCGCGATTGACTAAACTGAGCTAGGAGAGTCGCTTTTTTCTTAACCAGTCCCATTTGTTCTAAGAGCAAGATGAGCTTCTCTTCTTGTTTTTTAAAGTGAAAAATTTGCGTCCGACTTCGGATTGTTGGTAAGATCTTTTCCTCATCGCTGGTCAAGAAGAAAATATAAACCTCACTCTGGGGTTCTTCGATGACCTTGAGCAGAGAATTAGCTGCATTAGGATGCATTTTCTCAGCTTGCTCGATAATAAAGACCTGTTGTTGGTTTTCAATCCCTGCTTGAGAAAACTGCCCCATTAATTCTCGAATGCGTTCTGTCTTAATGACCTGATTGACTGGCTTAATCAAAGTGACATCGGGAAATTCTCCCTGTTCAATCAGCTTACAATTTCGGCAATTTTCACATGGTAAAACGCCTACTTTATCCGTACAAAAGAGGCTCTTAGCTAAAAATTGAGCCATTTCCAAGCTTCCAAAGAAACATGAAAAGAGATAGGCATGATTGAGCTGATTTTGTTCTAGGATACGTACAAAGCGGTCAAACTGGGCTGGTTGCCAAGCCTTTAGTTGATCTTGTTTCATTTTGGCAAGCCCATTCTGTCAAACAAGACAGCCTTGGTAGTTTCCACAACCTGCTCCAAAGGGAGACTAGCATCAATCTTTACAATGCGATTTCCCTCTTTTTCCAGAAGAGAAAGGTAGCCTTGACGAACTTTTTTATGCAAGTCCAACCCTTCCAAGTCCAAACGATTGACCTCGCGATTGCTATTAGCAGCAATACGAGCCAGTCCCTCTTCCACCTCGATGTCAAAATAGAGTGTCAAATCGGGTTTAAGGCCATCTGTCGCAAACTGATTGAGCCAATCAATGGCGTCAATATCCAAGCCACGACCAAATCCCTGATAGGCAAGAGAACTATCGATGAAGCGGTCCATAATGACCAACTTACCAGCTTCAAGTGCTGGAAGAATTTTTTCCACCAAGTGCTGTCTGCGACTGGCGATATAGAGCAAAAGCTCTGTTTTAGCATCCATCTGAGTATGACTTGGATCTAAAATTACTTCCCGAATCTTCTCCCCAATCAAGACTCCGCCAGGTTCACGGGTCGTCAGCACCTCTACCCCTTTTTCCTCTAAAATTGGTAGCAGAGCCTCTAAAACACTGGTCTTGCCTGCTCCCTCTGGTCCCTCAAGAGAGACTAAAAATCCTTTTGACATATCTAACTCATTTCTTTTTTACTACTTCTATTCTATCAAAAAAATAGGGGTTTGTGACAATCTTTTTGTCTTCTCATTTAATACTCAATGAAAATCAAATAGCAAACTAGGAAGCTAGTCGCAGGTTGCTCAAAACACTGTTTTGAGGTTGCAGATGGAAGCTGACGCAGTTTGAAGAGATTTTCGAAGAGTATCAACCACCATAAAAGAGGCAGACAAAGCCACCTCTTATTTACCTAGTTCTTGTGTTCGTTTGTAGGCTTGACCAACTGCATCCATGACCGTTCCTCGAAAAGCATGTGCTTCTAGGCTTGCTACACCAGCGATAGTCGAACCGCCTGGGCTACAAACTTGGTCTTTCAATACTCCAGGATGTTGCTGACTTTCAAGAACCAATTGCCCAGCTCCTACCACAGTTTGGGCTGCCATTTTCAGTGCTATTTCTCGTGGCAATCCTGTCTGAACACTCGCATCTGCCATAGCCTCAATAAAGAGATAGACAAAAGCTGGGCCACAGCCTGCAAGACCTGTCGCTGCATCGATTAAGCCTTCCCCAAGTTCAACCAAGAGACCAGCCTTGGCTAACAGCTGGCAAAAGAGTTCACTGTCCTCAGCCCTGCAATTAGGGGACAAGGCATAACTAATCACTCCTTGACCAATAGAAGCTGGGGTATTAGGCATCATACGAATAATTCGGTGTTGACTTGGGATAAGACTTACTAGTTTTTCTAAAGTCAATCCAGCTGCCATGGAAATCAAAAGAAGACTTTCTCTTTTTTCAAGGATGGTCTGGTATTGAGAAAGCAAGTCTGAAAACTGTGCAGGCTTCACTCCTAGAAAAATCACATCTGCTTCTGCAAATATTTCTTCATTGCTGGAAGCCTGACCACCAAAGTCTGCAATGAAAGCATCTACCTTGGCTTGACTACGATTGGCAAGGAGAAGGTCATCGCCCGTCTTGGCCTGCAAGACAGCCTTGGCCAAACTAGCACCCATATTCCCCAAGCCGATAAATCCAATCTTCATCCCTTACTCCCTTATCTGTCCGTCACCAGTAACCACATACTTGTAGCTGGTCAATTCCTTCAAGCCCATGGGACCACGCGCGTGCAGTTTCTGAGTAGAAATCCCCATTTCACAACCAAGACCAAATTGGCCACCATCTGTGAAACGAGTTGAGGCATTGACATAAACCGCTGCAGAGTCCACTTGATCTGTAAAGTAAGCTGCTGCTTCAGCATTTTCCGTCACAATGGCATCCGAATGATGGGTACTGTGGGCTTCAATATGGGCAACCGCTTCTTCTAAACTGCTCACAACCTTAACCGCTAGGACATAGTCTAAAAACTCAGTGTCAAAGTCTTGGGCCTCAGCTGCTTGACCTGAAACAAACTGACTTGCTTTTTCATCCAAGCGGAATTGAATTGGTTCCAACCCAGCTTCTTTTCGATTTGTAACCAGCACTTGCTCCAAGCGAGGAAGGAAGCTTGCTGCCTTGTCTTCATGAACGAGGAGAACCTCCATGGCATTGCAGACAGAAGGACGACTAGTTTTAGCATTGTTGATGATAGACAGAGCCTTGTCTTCGTCTGCATCCTTATCCACATAAACATGGACAATACCAGTTCCTGTCTCGATAACAGGTACGATCGCATTCTCAACCACGGCATTAATCAAGCCAGCTCCTCCACGAGGAATAAGGAGATCTAGATAGCCCTTGGCCTTCATCATAGCATAACTACTTTCACGGCTGGTATCTTCCACTAGTTGAATCACATCTGGATGAATGGTCGTCGTCTCCAAGCCCTCCTTCAAGGCTGTGACAATGGCATGGGCAGTTTGATAGGCATCCTTCCCACTACGAAGAACAACCGCATTCCCACTCTTGAGAGCTAGAGCAGCTGCGTCAGACGTCACATTTGGACGACTTTCATAGATAATACCGATAACACCCATAGCCACACGTTTTTTGGTGATAACCAAACCATTTTCAAGCTGATTGGTTTCTAAAACTTCACCGATTGGATCTGGTAAAGCAACCACTTCACGAATCCCAGTTGCCATCGCTTCTATACGACTTGCATCCAAATAAAGACGATCCAGCATCACATCTGAGATTTTACCTTTGGCCGCTTCCATATCGAGGGCATTGGCTGCTAAAATTTCCTCAGTAGCTGCTAATAAATGATCAGCCATGGCTAGCAAGGCTTGGTTTTTCACCTCTTCACTAGCTGTGTTGATCGATTTTTTAACAGCCTGTACCTGTTCAAATTGTTCTTGTGTACTTACCATAGTTTACCTCTAAAATTCTGTAAAGAGTAGTTGGATTTCAGGAGTAATGGAAATCCAATCGTCACGGTGAATCAAGACCCCCTTGGCTTTTTGAGAACGCAACATATCCTCCAAAGCAGATGCTCCAAATTGCACGCGTCCTTTTCCAAGTGATTTTCCACTTTCCTTGTCAAATACTATCACGATATCACCGTAAGAAAAGGCTCCTTCTGCGTCAACAATACCAGATAAGAGAAGACTCTTTCCATGTTGAGAGAGAGCTTCAGCAGCCCCTTTATCAACCCAAATAGAACCTTGGCTCTGAGCATAAAAAGCCAGCCATTGTTTCTGGGTACGAAGTCCCTTTTCTTGAGCAACAAAGTAGGAACCATCCTTGGTCTTCTCCGCTGCCTCAATCATGGCATCTGACTTCAATGATGAACAGATATAAACAGGAACTCCTGATTCTGTCGCGATCGTAGCTGCTTTAATCTTAGTCAACATACCACCTGTCCCATTAGACGAACCTGCTCCACCAGCCATATTAATAATCTCATGATTGATGGTCTCAATTTTCTCAAAGCGTTTGGCTCTTGGGTCTGAATTAGGATTTCCAGTATAAAGACCGTCCACATCTGTCAAGAGAACCAAAAGATCAGCTTGGACCATGGCCGCTACCTGTGCACTCAGAGTATCATTGTCCCCAACCTTGAGTTCATCAATGACGACACTATCATTCTCGTTGATGATAGGAATCGCACCACGGCTAAGTAGAACTGACAAGGCCTGATGGGCATTTTTATAACGACGCTTATCCACAAAGTCGTCCTGTGTTAGCAATATTTGGGCAGAAACGATTTGGCGCAAGAGAAGATTAGTGGTATATTCTTCCAACAAAAGCCCTTGCCCTACCGCTGCTGAAGCCTGTTTATCAGCAATCTTAGTCGGACGCTTTTTAAATCCTAAGGCTCCAAAACCTGCAGCAATGGCACCTGACGACACCAAAATCAATTCATGGCCAGCCTCGTGCAACATAGCTAACTGCTGGGTAATAGCCTTTACCTTACTACGTGATAAACTTCCATCCTCATTCGTCAGAGAAGAAGTTCCCACCTTAAAAACAATCCGTTTGTATTTCATTGTCTCACTCCGATTCTTCATATTTATCCATTATAACATGAATGACATAAAATAGAAAAGAGTTGATAGGAAAAAGGTCGAGACAAGCTATCTCAACCTTTTATCAAATCTAATTCTTTCTCAATCTCTCCAATGTTTCCTTAAATATCTCTGGGATATCTGCTGTAAATTCCAAGGTCTCACCTGTTCTCGGATGGGTAAATCCTAGAGTCTTGGCATGAAGAAATTGTCCATGTCCCTTAAGTGTCTTACGCGGACCATAGACCTCATCCCCGGCGACTGGATGACCAATGTAAGCCATGTGAACACGAATCTGATGGGTGCGCCCTGTCTCCAGTTGCAACTCCACTAAGCTATAATCACCAAAGCGTTCCAAAACGTGGAAACGAGTTACCGCAGGCTTCCCTTTCGCAGTCACAGCCTGTTTTTTACGGTCTTTTTCACTCCGGCCAATCGGTGCTTCAATCACACCACGATCATTAGGCAGATTTCCATGAACAATCGCCCAATATTTACGAAGAGACTTTTTATCCTTGAGTTCTTGAGCAAGTGCTAGATGCGCCTCATCATTTTTTGCAATCATGAGAAGACCTGACGTATCCTTATCAATACGGTGAACAATTCCTGGACGCAGAACCCCATTGATACCCGATAAGTCCTTAATATGATACATGAGGGCATTTACTAGGGTCCCACTGGTGTGACCAGCACTCGGATGCACAACCATCCCCTGAGGCTTGTTAACGACAGCCACATCCTCATCTTGGTAGACTATTTCTAGCGGAAGATTCTCAGCTACATACTCTAAAACCTCTGGTTCTGGCACATGGTAAGTGACGACATCGCCCTCTTGAACTGTGTATTTAGCTTTCTTGACTTGGCCATTGACCAAGACCTGGCCTGATTTGATTTGTTCATTCGCGAGACTACGTGATAATTCTGTCAAATCTGACAAAGCCTTATCTAAACGCAGGCCACCAGTTTCAATTTTAATTTCCATTTATTTCCTCTTTTAGCATTGCAATCAATAAAATAATCACTCCAACAGTCAGATAGCTATCTGCCACATTGAAAATTGCAAAATTGATAAAGTCAAGGTGAAACATATCCACAACAAAGCCCTGACTGATCCTGTCAATAAAGTTTCCAAGACCACCTGCGATAATCAAAGTCAAACCCAAGACCATCCAGAGTGACTCCTCCATGTGTTTATGTAGATACCAAATGGCACCTACCACGACAACCAGAGTAATGATAGCAAATAAGAACTGCTGATCTTGTAGGATAGAAAAGGCTGCCCCTCGATTTTGCAGGTAGGTCAAGCTAACGAAATTGGGAATCCAAGAACGAACCTCACCCAGTGGAATCTGCCAGACGATATAGGATTTGACTAACTGATCCAGCCCAATCAAAAGCAGTACAATGACTGCCACTATTCCTCTTTTTTTCATGATTTCCTCTTCTGATCAAAATATTCTTGCATGACTTCTACGAAAAGAGTTCCAGCCTGACTAAGTTCCACTTCCTCACGTTTAACATAGACCATGCGATTATCCAAATTATCCTTGAGACGAATAACAGTGATGCCATTAACACTATCACTATCTAAAAATCCAGAACCTGTCGCATAGGCGTCCGTCCGCTCCAAAATACCATTCAAAGTAGCACGGTCTGTCACATTGAACATCTGCGAGCTAGCGCTGGTATCAACAAAGTTCTCTGAATAATAAAGGTACTCGTCTTTTTCTTGAGTGAAACGAACCGTTGGTAGATCCGCTAAATCCTCCATGACCAATTCTTCTTTCTGGGCTAAAGGATGCCCCTCACGAAGATAAATGTGGGTATGGAAGGGAATCAATTCAATGACCTCAAGGCCTAGCTTTTCAACCCGTTGCATAATCCCCTTTTTATTTTGATTGTTGAGGTAGATAATCCCAATCTCACTATGCCCTTGAGCTACTTCATCTAAGATTTGAACAGTAGTCGATTCAAAAATACGGAAGTTCTTATAATCAGGATAACGCTCTGAAAAGGCTGTAATGGTTGGTGGCAAGAAGTCATAGTGCTGGCTAGCAATGGAAAATTCATCCTTTTCTTCTTCAGGATTGGCATACTGATTTTGAAAAATATCAAATCCTTTAACCAATTCTTGCGCTTTTTCATAAAATTCCATACCACGACGAGTCAAGAAAGTCCCTGAGCTGGTCCGACGGAAAATCTTAAAGCCCAACTCTTTTTCCAAATCACGCACAGAAATAGACAGACTCGGCTGGCTTACATACATCTTTTCAGCAGCTTCACGGAAAGTACCACTATTGGCAATGGCAACAACATAGCGTAATTGTTGAATGTTCATCTTCTACCCCCAACTTCTTTATCTTTTCATTATACCATATTTTAGAAGTTTTCCAAAAAGGAAAAAAGTTAGGAAATTTTCAAGTCTCAATGAATACTCTAACATCCTAAGACAAGAATTAGAAGAGTATCTTTTTTCAGTCTTCATCTGATTTTAAACAAATAAAAACAGCAAATCTTGTTGATTTACCGTTTAAAACATGATACAAATTCGATTTACCATAAATTTATGAAAAAGCCTCTTCAATCCTATTAGCTATATCTGAACTTACTTGCCAAATCCCAACATAAGGATGTTCAATATACTGTTTTTCTTTCCTAGTATATAGATAGACTACACTATCATTTTCTTCATTCTGATGAGTGAATTTAATAATGATGTAACCTTTATCATTTGTCGGTTTATCATTTAAACTTTCAAAAATTGTAGATTTGGACTGTTTCTGTATCTCCTCAATCAATTTTGAAATTTCTTCTCTCTTCTTGATAGTTTTAACATCTTCAGAAAGTTTTTTCTGCAGAGAAATAACAGAAATCGTTTCAGGTTCAGGAAGAATAAGTTTTTTCTTACTAACACAAGCAGATAGAACAAGAAAAGAGATTGAACAGACTATTATAGTGATAATTTTTTTCATACTAGTCTACATCCTTTCCATAGACCTGCTTCCTTACTAAGATACAATTATCATATCAAACCGTAGCCATTTTTACAATATCTTATTCCCTTATAAAATTCATGACTGTAAAAGCTCTACTTTCAACTATTTTATGATTGTAAAATAAAGTTACCAATAAATTCGCCTCGTACATAGGATTTTAGATATGGGTACCAAACCAAAAAATAGGCTCTCCGAAAACTCGGAAAGCCTTATTTAATGCTACTTCTAGCTTCCTCGCCTTTTCATTTCAAGGCTTGGGATAAAAAGGTTCACTGAACCTTTTTATTTTGCGATTGGGTAAACAGAAACCTGCTTTTTATCGCGACCTTTACGTTCAAAGCGTACTACGCCTTCAACTTTAGCGAACAAAGTATCGTCTCCACCACGACCAACGTTTACACCTGGATAGATGTGTGTACCACGTTGACGGTAAAGGATTGATCCACCTGTTACAGTTTGTCCGTCAGCTGCTTTAGCTCCAAGACGTTTCGCTTGTGAATCACGTCCGTTTGATGTAGAACCTCCACCTTTTTTGTGGGCGAAAAGTTGCAAGTTTGCAAGATTCATTTTTAACATATTGTTTTCCTCCGTGTTAGTTTTCTGTGATAACTCTGGTTTGGACGAACTCCGAAAAGTCCTCCGATAGTTTTGCCATACCCAAGAAAAATGATTCAAAGAATAACTGCGTCATTTCTCTCTGGTGTGACGGGATAGCCGTCGGTAATTCAACCCGTAAAAAGCCACCTTCATCTTCGTTTAATTCTAAGATTGGTTCATAACCTGCAAACTTCTCAATGGAATTGATAAAGTTAATGGCAAGCGTAGAAACCGATGCACACACGACATCAAAGCCGTATTCGCCACTTGCGGCGTGTCCAGTAATTTCCGCACTCCTCAGCTCGCCATCTTCGGCTCTCTCAAAGACTGCCTGTATCATGTGTTCTCCTTAAAATTAAGCGTTGATTGCGTTGATGACAACTTTAGTATATGGTTGACGGTGACCTTGTTTACGGTGGCTACCTTTTTTAGGTTTGTACTTGTAAGTAACAACTTTCTTTTGTTTTCCTTGTTTTTCAACAGTTCCAACTACAGTAGCTCCAGCAACAAGTGGAGTTCCGACAACAGTGTTTTCACCACCAACAAGAACAACTTCGTTAAAAGTAACTTCTTGACCAGCTTCAACGTTCAATTTTTCAACGTAAACTGCTTGACCAACTTCAACTTTAACTTGTTTTCCGCCAGTTTTGATAATTGCGTATGTGCTCATTATGCACCTCCTATGATTTTTATGGGTTTCCCCGATTTTTTTGTGAAGACTCGCCTAGCATCGTGGGACGAACCACTTAAAAGAAGAGCTCTAAGTATAACAAAGAATAAACTAGGAATTGAGCCGAAGGCATAACTTATGTTAGGCAAGGCGACAATGATGAAGTTTAAATTTGTTATACGACGAGCAACGATGTTCGTGCGGTTGCACAGGAACGTGCATAGTCAACTCTTCAAGTAT
>CAUQIP010000049.1:0-10093 GCA_963518235.1 uncultured Streptococcus sp.
TTTATTTAAAAAATAATTTAATGAACCACGGATACAAGATTGGTAGATACATAAACCAGACTCCTTTCCTTTTCCTCTTACTTATCTATTCGAAAAACAATCCAAAAACGTACAACCAAATTAAATTTTATTTAAAAAATAATTTAATGTACCATGAATAGAAAATTGGTAGATACATGAAGCAGACTCCTTTCTTTTTCCTCTTACTTATTTATTCGAAAAAGAATTCGAAAATGAACAACTAAATTAATTTTATTTAAAAAATAATTTAGTAAACCATGGGTAGAACATTGATATAAACATGAATCAGACTCCTCTCTTTTTCCTCTTACCTATTTATTCGAAAAAGAATTCGAAAACGTACAACCAAATTAAATTTTATTTGAAAAATAATTTAATGAACCACGGATAAAAACCAGTCACATACATAAACACTCCTCCTTTTTCTTCCTTATCTATCTATTCGTAATGCCCACTAAAAGTTCTAAATTTTTTATTTTTCCTAACAATAAAAAAACAACACGACTTGCATGTTGCTTCTTACTATTCTTTACTTTTGACGACTTCTACAACATCTCCTACACTTTGGAGTTGGTCAATTTCCTCATCGCTGATTTCGATATTAAATTCATCTTCCAGTGTCAAGATAAACTCCATCAAGTCAACTGAGTCAGCATCCAAGTCGTCTTTCAGACTCAAGGATTCTGTCACGACAAAGTTCTCTCCCTGTCGCTCTTGGATAATGGTCACAATACGGTCAAAAATTTCTTTTTCTGTCATCTCTTTTATTCTCCTGAAAATTCACGCGCAGTCTGGGCAACTACGTCTGTTTTTAACATAGTACGAATCTGGCGAATCGTACTATAAACAGCCTTGGCATCACTTGAGCCATGAGTCTTGACAACAGGTGCCTTGACACCAAACAAGACTGCTCCACCAACATCTGAGTAGTTGAGCTGTTTTTTCAAACCTCTGAGGCTGTCCTTGAGAAGGAGGGCACCTAGTTTCGCTCGAAGACTACCACCTGTAATAGCGGTCTTGAGCAAGCCCATGATTCCCATAGCTGTCCCTTCGATGGATTTGAGCACAGCGTTTCCCGTGAAACCATCTGCCACGACAACATCCGCAACGCCATTCATCAAATCACGCGCTTCCACGTTTCCGATAAAGTTCAAACTTTCATCAGCCGCCAGTAATTCATAAGTCTCCTTACGAAGCGGGTCACCCTTACTACTCTCTGTTCCGTTGTTGAGCAAGCCAACACGTGGTTGCGCAATGCCACGAACATTTTTAGCATAGAAAGAGCCTAGAATCGCATATTGATGGAGGTGCTGGGCTATATTTTCTGCATTAGCACCGAGATCTAGCATGTCAAAACCTTTCCCATCTATAGTCGGCAAGGTTGACATAAGTCCAGGGCGATCGATATTCTTGATACGACCCACGATGAAGAATCCTGCAGCCAACAAAGCACCTGTATTCCCAGCTGAGAGAACAGCGTCTGCTTCTCCCTCTTTGACAGCCTTGGCCGCCAATACCATACTGGCATTTTTCTTCTTCCGAATAGCTCTCGTAGGTTCATCGTCTGAATCAATCTTTTCATCCGTATGGATAATGCTGACGCGCTCTGTCGCTGTCAGATATTGCTTGATTTTAGCTTCATCTCCGTAGAGTTGAACCTCAATATCTGAAAAGTCAGCAAGGGCTTGATTGACACCCTCAACGATGGCCTGAGGTGCGTAATCGCCCCCCATGGCATCTACTGCGATTTTTTTCATTTGTTTTCCTCTTTTAGTAATTGTCCCCAGTCTGCTAGGGAATCAATAAATTTCTTTGATTTTAGGTGAATCCCAACATACTCTTCGTAGAGTTGATCCATAAATTGTCGTAGTTCTTGCTTGATTTCAGGCTTGAGCGAAATGGTCTCCAAAGTCTCAAAATCAATGGCTTGAAATTGATTGAACAGATAAGGGATATTGGGATTTAGATGGCAACGTCTCTCATCTTCATGATAATGCTCTGGGCAGAGGCAGGCACCATATTTGAAAGAAAAGTCAAAAGCCTGACCGACCCGATGGCAAAAAACACACTCATTAAAATTGAGGCTGATCCCAAATCGGGTCAAGATTTGAATTTCAAAAATGTTGGTCAAAACCTGATAATCCAAGCCTGCTTCCATCAATTCCAAAGTCTTTTGCAAAAAAGCAAACAAGAGAGCATCCTGCTGATTATCCTGCAAACTAGCATCGGCAAGAGCTGCCACGTAGGTCGCATAGGCCATGACAAAGAGGTCACTATTAATCTTGGGAAAAGTCATGACCTCATGATAGTCCTCAATGTAACTGAGCCCGTCATCATTGATTCTCAAGAGAAATCGTGCCAGCACTAAGGGCTGAATAACCGACGCCAGTTTGGACTGGCCAGCATGTTTAACGAAAAACATACGCTTGCCAGCCTGCTCTGTAAAAATCTTAACTAACTTGTCATCCTCACGAAAGTTACGATTGTAGAGCACCAAACCTTGACTCGTGATAGACTGAATCATGCTTCTCTCATGTACTCCTCAAGTCGTTTCATGGCTTCTGTGATAGTCTCCATGCTGGCCGCATAAGACAGACGCACATAGCCTTCCCCGTAACGTCCAAAAGCAGCACCAGGAATAAAGGCAACAGCCTTCTTATGAGCAAAATCCTTCAGAAAAGCAAAGGAATCTTGATTGTATCCTTCTGGAATCTTAGCAAAGATATAGAAAGCGCCATCTGGTTTAATAATCTCAAAATCAAGAGCAGTCATCTTTTCGATGATATAATCCCGACGCTGGATGTATTCCTTCTTCATCGGCTCCGCATCGTTTTTACCAGCCGTCAAGGCTTCTACCGCAGCATGTTGCGCCATGGTATTTGCTGCAGTGACCAAGTACTGGTGACTCTTGATTAACTGGGCTGTGAAGGCCGCAGGAGCGAAAATCAGACCCAAACGCCAACCTGTCATGGCATGTGATTTAGATAGACCATTGATAATAATAGCCTGATCTCTCAACATGGTTCCCAGAGATACATGGGCTTCCCCTGTATAGGTCAATTCTGAGTAAACCTCATCACAGACAACAAAAATTTCGTACTTGCGTAAAACAGCTGCTAAGGCTTCCAACTGCTCTCGACTATAGGTAATTCCTGTCGGATTAGCCGGATAGTTAAGAATAACCGCCTTGAGCTTATCTCCCTGCTCCAAAATGGCCTTCTCCAACATTTCAGGAGTCAAGACAAACCCATTTTCAGTTGTATCAATCTCGACAACCTCTGCCCCAACTAGATTGACAATCGGTTCATAACCCGGATAAGCAGGAGCTGGCAAGAGCACCTTGTCTCCCTCTTCCAAAATAGCCGTCAAAGTAGCAGATAAAGCCTCGGTCGCTCCAATTGTAACCAAGATTTCATTTTCAGGAGCATAGTCCAGTTGGTACTTTTCTCTGACAAAATCGCTAGCTGCTTGTCTTAAAGCTATTAAACCACTCATACCAGTATAGTAGGATTGGTTCTGGTCAATAGCTTTCTTAGCTGCTTCTTTTATATGATTCGGCGTTGTAAAATCAGGTTCCCCCAAGGTCAAACGCAAGACCCCAGGAATCTCCGAAATAGCCTGGTCAAACTGACGAATCAACGAAACTTGAATCTTATCTAACTGTTTATTAAAGCGCTTAGTTAAGTCCATAGATACCTCCTACTTTCAAAACGTATCTCTATTATACTACAAAAGCCCCCCGACCGCAAAAATACATGATAGAATAGCTTTCCACTTTCTATTTTACTTTTCCTATGTACAGGTCTATAATGGTAACAGATTCTATTTGGAGGTTTTTATGTCATTTCTATCAAAAAATGGAGCAGGTATCTTTGCCTGCCTTCTCATTTCTATCGTATCTTGGTACTTAGGAGGATTCTTCCCTGTGATTGGCGCGCCTGTTTTTGCCATTTTCATAGGCATGCTTCTCCATCCCTTTCTCTCATCCTATAAACAACTGGATGCGGGATTGACCTTTAGTTCCAAGAAATTGCTCCAGTATGCCGTTATCTTGCTTGGTTTTGGTCTCAATATCTCGCAAGTCTTCGCAGTCGGACAATCTTCACTCCCTGTCATCCTGTCCACCATCTCAATAGCCTTGATTGTTGCCTACCTCTTCCAGCGCTTCTTTGCACTGGACACAAAACTGGCTACCTTGATTGGAGTAGGTTCTTCGATTTGTGGTGGTTCTGCCATTGCGGCGACAGCACCCGTTATCCATGCCAAGGAAAAGGAAGTAGCCCAAGCCATCTCCGTTATCTTTTTCTTCAATGTCTTGGCAGCACTCATCTTTCCAACCCTCGGCACCTGGCTTCACTTATCTAATGAAGGATTTGCCCTCTTTGCAGGAACAGCCGTCAATGACACTTCCTCTGTAACAGCTACAGCTAGCGCCTGGGACAGCCTTTACCAAAGCAATACTCTCGAGTCTGCAACCATTGTCAAACTCACACGAACCTTAGCCATTATCCCTATCACGCTCTTTCTCTCCTACTGGCAAAGTCGCGAGCAAAAAAGCAAGCAAGGCGTCCAACTTAAAAAAGTCTTCCCACTTTTTATCCTTTACTTTATCATTGCATCTCTCCTAACCACCCTACTGACCTCTCTCGGTGTGTCCAGTAGTTTCTTTACCCCTCTCAAACAATTCTCCAAATTTCTTATTGTCATGGCTATGAGCGCTATCGGCCTCAAAACCAATCTCATTGGATTGGTCAAATCCAGCGGCAAATCCATTCTCCTTGGAGCACTTTGCTGGATCGCCATCATCCTCACCAGTCTTGGGATGCAGACCCTTATCGGCATTTTCTAATACTCTTCGAAAATCTCTTCAAACCACGTCAACGTCGCCTTGCCGTAGGTATAGTTACTGACTTCGTCAGTTCTATCCACAACCTCAAAACTGTGTTTTGAGCTGACTTCGTCAGTTCTATCCACAACCTCAAAACTGTGTTTTGGGCAACCTGCGGCTAGTTTCCTAGTTTGCTCTTTGATTTTCATTGAGCATAAGAAAAAGGTAGCCCATCAGCTACCTTTTTCTTATGCTTCCTCAATCAAGCGTGTATGTTCTCTCTTGATACAGCGATTCATGACAATATCATCACATCCCCCAGCACGTAAAATTTCTTCTGCTTCCAAACTTTCAAGTCCGAGTTGCGCCCAAAAAATCTTGGCATCAGACTTGAGAAAATCACGCGCGACATCTGCTAAAAATTCACTGCGACGGTAAACATTGACAATATCGACCGGAAAAGGAATTTCAGCCAAACTCGCATAAGCCTTTTCTCCCAAGATTTCGCCACCTGCTGCCTTAGGATTGACTGGAATAATTTTATAACCCCGAGTCTGCATTTCCTTGGTCACTCGATTACTGGTTGTTTCTTCACGATCAGACAAGCCCACAACTGCTAGTGTCTTACTTGTTGCAAGATACTGACGAATCACGCCATCACTTGGATTGATAAATTCTTGACTCATAGAAATCCTCCTTTTCATCAGTATAGCATATTTTGAAA
Source organism: uncultured Streptococcus sp. (assembly GCA_963518235.1). Classification (GTDB taxonomy): domain Bacteria; phylum Bacillota; class Bacilli; order Lactobacillales; family Streptococcaceae; genus Streptococcus. Next base: position 5,574 of record CAUQIP010000049.1, read on the forward strand.
AGGCTTGCAGATTTTTAATATAAAAACCTCCTAGCAGTTCACTGCTAGGAGTATGTTTTATTCTAAGTGAAAACTTAAATCTTTTTCTCTATACTGAAAAGTGGAGAAAGTGGGCGTTTTTCATGGATACGCACAATAGCATCCCCTAAGAGATGAGCGATTGAAATCTGCTCAATCTTATCAATCAAACGCTCTTCTGGCAGATAGATGGTATCCAAAACAACCAATTTCTTAATAGCTGATTTTTGGATATTGTCCATAGCAGGACCAGAAAGAACTGGGTGCGTACAACTTGCATAGACTTCAACAGCACCAGCTTCCGCAAGAGCATCTGCCGCATGACAAATCGTTCCAGCGGTATCAATCATATCATCAATCAAGATACAAGTCTTGCCTTCGACCTTACCGATGATGTTCATGACTTCACTAGTATTCATCTTATCAACACTACGACGTTTGTCAATGATAGCGATAGATGTTTTCAAAAATTCTGCCAACTTACGAGCACGAGTCACCCCTCCATGGTCTGGGCTGACAACTACATAGTCAGAACCAACCATGCCACGACGCTCAAAATAATCCGCAATCAGAGGAGCTCCCATCAAGTGATCCACAGGAATATCAAAGAATCCTTGAATCTGCGCAGCATGCAAGTCGATTGTCAATAAACGATCCACTCCAGCTACTTCAAGCATATTTGCGACAAGTTTTGAAGTAATTGGCTCACGCGCTCTCGCCTTTCTATCCTGACGTGCATACCCATAGTAAGGCATGACAACATTGACAGATTCTGCACTCGCACGCTTCAAAGCATCTACCATAATCAAAATTTCAAGCAGATTGTCATTTACAGGCGAGCTAGTTGATTGTAGGATAAAGACGTGTTTCCCACGGATTGATTCTTCAATGTTGACCTGAATCTCTCCATCTGAAAATTGGCGAACACTTGATTTCCCCAACTCTATCCCAATCTCCTGCGCCACACGTTTTGCCAATTCTTGATTAGAAGAAAGGGCAAACAGCTTTAAATCAGAAAAAGACATGATTTCCTCCGGTATATATGTATCGCTTGTGCTTTTCACAAGATTTTCCATCTACCATTGTAGCTCTTTTTGCACTATTTTTCAATCAAAAATAAAAGAAGGGCACCATATTTGTACCCTTGCATCATTCTTTTGAAAAATATTCTAGTTCATTATCTCATCGTGCTTCTCAACAAAGCGATAAGCCTGATAAAACCCATAGAGAGTAATAGCCGTAACCAATGGAATCGCTAAGGGCAACTCTGTCTCTAATTCTACAAAAGGAGAATTAAACAAGAAGTGAGTTCCCAAGGCTAAACCTAGGAAAATAAGCCCCTCTTTCTTGCCAACCTTCTGTCCTTTATAGGCTCTGTAAAGCAAGTAAACACCCACTACAGCTAAACCTGAAAAAGTCCAGTGAGAGGCAATTCCTGAGATGATACGCTCTAAAATTCTCGAAATAGTAAAGTCAAAGCCCTCTGGTAAATCTGTACGAATATAGCCAATATCCTCAATCATTTGGAATCCCAAACCAGAAGCAATTCCTAGTAAAAACAAAGATTTTAATTTTCGCACAGGAATCAAAGCCAAAACAAAAACAAGTGGCAATAATTTCAAGGGTTCTTCTACCAAAGGAGCCACAATGGCACTTTCAAAGGCATTTAAAAATGCACTATCTGGGAAAAGAATACCCAGTAGATCATGGATATAGGTATTCGCAAAGCTAGACAGCCAACCTGAAAGGAACATCCCACCTAATAAAGACAAAATCAAGGCGTTCTTTGGCAATTCCCATTTTTTCCCAATACGGAAAAGGAAATAAAGAGTCGGAATCATGTAAAAGAGAGCTAGAAAGATAGAAACTCCCATGAGTCCATATTCCGCAGCTGACATCGAACCATCCGTATAGTAGATGGTTTCATACTGCAAACCAATACATAGCAATAAGATAAAAATAAATAAAATACTGTTTTTCTTCATACACTTTCTTTCTAAATGAAGTATTTATAATTCTACGACTGTCATACTTCCTGTATCCACATCGTAAATAGCACCAGAGATAATGACATCATCTGGTATTAGGGGAGACTCGATAAGGAGTTGCATATCCTCGCGTACACTCTCCTCTATATCTTGGAAGGGCAAGAAGTCTTGGTCTGACACATCGACACCTAGTTCCTCTTTCAGATACTCCTGAAAAGGACCATTTTCAAAGGTCTGAGCACCACAGTCTGTATGGTGCAATACCACAATCTCTCTTGTCCCCATCTGTTGCTGGGAAATCACCAGCGAACGAATCATGTCCTCAGTCACTCGACCACCTGCATTCCGCAAGATATGAGCATCCCCAAGTGCCAAACCCAGAGCTTGCGCAACGTGCAAACGTGAGTCCATACAGGTCACAATGGCTACTCTAGTTTTGGGTTTAAGTGGCAGATTTAACTGCCCATGTAGGGCAACATAAGCCTGATTGGCTTGCATAAACTGTTCAAAATACGACACGATTCCCTCCTTGAAAATTTGATAGTCAAATATTTCTCCTATCTTATCATTTTTAAGAGGATTTGTCACAGATTAAGCAAAAACCTTTTTCAAAACTTCCTGAATCGTTGTCACCCCAATGACCTGAATTTCCTTGGGCGGAGTAATTCCTGTCAAGGAATTTTTAGGTACATAAATCTTAGTAAAGCCCAGTTTAGCAGCTTCATTGATGCGTTGCTCGATACGATTCACGCGTCGAATTTCTCCCGTCAAGCCAAGTTCTCCTACAAAACATTCCTGAGGATTGGTTGGCTTGTCTTTGTAGCTCGAAGCAATAGCAACTGCAACAGCCAAGTCTATCGCAGGTTCATCCAATTTGACACCACCAGCAGATTTGAGATAGGCATCCTGATTTTGCAAGAGAAGTCCTGCACGCTTTTCCAAAACAGCCATAATCAAGCTAGCACGATTAAAATCAAGTCCTGTCGTTGTACGCTTGGCATTTCCAAACATGGTCGGTGTCACCAAAGCCTGAACCTCCGCCAAAATCGGACGCGTCCCTTCCATAGTTACCACGATTGATGAACCAGTTGCCCCATCCAAACGCTCTTCTAAGAAAACTTGACTCGGATTGAGAACCTCAACCAAGCCACCTGACTGCATCTCAAAAATCCCAATCTCATTAGTGGAGCCAAAACGGTTTTTGACCGCTCTCAGAATACGGAAGGTATGGTGACGTTCCCCTTCAAAGTAAAGCACCGTATCCACCATATGCTCCAACATTCTCGGCCCAGCCAAGGTTCCTTCCTTGGTCACATGCCCTACGATAAAGATGGCAATGTTATTAGTTTTGGCCAGCTGCATAAGTTCAGCCGTCACCTCACGTACCTGAGAAACAGATCCCTGCACCCCTGAAATCTCAGGAGACATAATAGTCTGAATGGAGTCAATAATGAGGAAGTCTGGTTGGATGCGCTCCACCTCAGCTCGAACACTCTGCATATTGGTCTCTGCATAGAGATAAAACTCGCTATCAATATCACCCAAACGCTCTGCACGTAGTTTAATCTGCTGGGCAGACTCCTCCCCACTGACGTAGAGAACAGTCCCAACTTGAGACAGCTGGGTTGAGACTTGTAGGAGAAGCGTTGATTTCCCAATCCCAGGATCCCCACCGATAAGAACAAGACTTCCCGGTACCACTCCGCCTCCAAGTACACGGTTGAATTCCTCCATCTCCGTCTTGGTTCGATTGACGTTGATTGAAGTCACCTCAGCCAGTTTCATGGGCTTGGTTTTCTCACCTGTCAAGGACACACGCGCATTCTTTACCTCGGCAACCTCAACCTCTTCTACAAAGGAAGACCAAGACCCACAGTTAGGACATCGTCCCAGATATTTAGGGGAATTATACCCACAATTTTGACATACAAATGTCGCTTTTTTCTTTGCGATGATAAACCTCTTTCTATATCTCTAACTCACACTCAATCACTTGGCAAAAATCAATCTTCTCATTTGGCACAAACTGACGCATGAGCATTCCGTGAGTTACCACTATTACGGTCTGGTAATCTCGATACTTAGCCATGCATTCTAGAAAACGAGACTTCATCTCCGTAGCTGTCTCATATTGAATAGGACTATTAGGAAGTAACTCCCCATTATTTTCTAGAAACATAGTACGAGCTTTTTCAAAATTATCTGTGCCACTTTCATAGACCTGCCATTCATGTAGTAAAGGCTCCACTCTCAAAGGAAGTCCCGTAGCACAGGCCACATAAAAAGCCGTTTCTAAAGCTCTTGTGACTGCAGAAGATATAATTATTTCAGCTGAAGGGAGTAAAGGATTTTTGCTCAGTTTCTGAGCTTGCTGCCGTCCCTTCTCAGACAAGGGTGCTAAATCTATCCCAAATCCCGTATAGGAACGCTCCTCTAACTCACAATAATCTGGCTCCCCGTGACGTACAAAGATAATTTTCATATTAAGATCCCCATAAAACTATCCAATCTTGA
>CAUQIP010000050.1:0-9590 GCA_963518235.1 uncultured Streptococcus sp.
TATCAGACTAACTTCCACTTCTACTAGCGGTGGAACTTAGTTTGGGAATTTACCGGGGAAACGCCCCTTCTCCCAATAAACAGCTATTCTTGAACTTGAAATTGTTTCAAGCTTGTTAAAAAAAGGGTACCACCGGTGACAATGACGATGCCACCAATCCAGCCTAAAAATGGAATCAAGCCTACTACAGAACCTACGATTAACAAAATAGATGGTGCCATTGAAATACGCTTATCATCCTTATAGTAGATTAGAGAGAGAATTCCAAGAATTAGAGTTGCGATTTTCACTAATGTAAAAACAATGAAAATAATCGCCAAAATTACTCCTGCAAAATCTTCATTCTCAAAAATAGGTACAATCATTAATATAATTACAGGTAAAATTGCCAAGAGCGTGCCTGCGATAGTCCCAATAATTCCAGCAACTTGTGCAAGTGTTTTTGTCTTCATAACTGTCTCCTTTTATTTTAATAAGGTATATTATACCATATTTTTATTAAAGTTTTTATTTTTTAAAAAAATACAGGAATTTCTCCTGTATTTTTCTTAGACTATTTCTCTTCAAATCCTTCTGCAACTGCGTCTGCAAAGTTTTCTTCTACGATACTTGCACAGTGGTCACAAATGACGGCATGGTAGCTGCGTTCTGCTGTTGTTGGGTCGATACGACGGCAACGGTCACATACTTGGCCTGCAGCGCGTTCAACAGTGAAGGCGACATCTTCGAAGCTAACGGCAACTTCTGGAGCTGGTCCTTCTGCGATGGTCAAGTCTGACACGATTAAAAGTTGAGCTACATTGCTGTTTACTGCTTCGAGTAGAGTTTTCACAACTTCGTTTGGATAAACTGTCAAGTGTGCTTCAAGCGATTTCCCGATAACTTTTGCATTACGAGCTTCTTCCAAAGCTTTTTGAGCTTGTCCACGGAAGTCCATGAAGGCAGCCCATGTATCCAAGATTTCTTCTTGATTAGCAAAAGTTTCTGCTTCTGGTAATTCTGACAATTGAACGAAGTCTTCTACTTCAAACTCAAGATATGACCAGATTTCTTCCGCAGTGTGAGGAAGGATTGGTGTCAAGAGTTTGGTAATTTTCACAAGAATGTCATAAAAGACAGTCTGCATTTGACGGCGTTCCAATGATTTGGCACCTTCGATATAAACAACATCTTTGGCAAAATCAAGGTAGAAGGCTGACAAATCAACGTTGATAAAGTTCACCAAGGCCTTGTAGATTGTCAAGAATTCAAAGTTTGCGTAAGCATCACGAATGGTCTTAACAAGCTGGTTAAAGCGAATAGTCATGTACTTATCAACTGAACGAAGCTCATCGTAAGCTACTGTATCCTCAGCTGGATTAAAGTCAGATGTATTGGCAATCAAGAAACGAAGGGTGTTACGAATCTTACGGTAAGTTTCAGAGACTTGGCTCAAGATATCCATAGAAATACGCACGTCATTGCTTGAGTCAACACTTGTTACCCAAAGACGCAAGATTTCAGCACCAAATTGTTTTTCAACATCGCTTGGAGCAATGGTATTTCCAAGAGATTTAGACATCTTCTCACCTTTACCATCAAGGGCAAAACCTTGTGACAAGATTTGTTTGTAAGGTGCTACGCCATGGTTGGCAACAGATGTGATGAGTGATGAGTTGAACCAACCACGGTATTGGTCAGAACCTTCTAGGTAAAGGTCTGCTGGGTAAGTCAATTCAGGACGGTTTACCACAACTCCATTCCATGATGAACCTGAGTCAAACCAAACGTCCATGATATCTGTTTCTTTTTTGAACTCACCATTTGGTGAACCTGGGTGAGTAAATCCTTCTGGCAAGAGATCCTTGGCATCACGTTCCCACCAAATGCTTGAACCATGTTCTTCAAAGAGTTGAGCTACATGCTCAATGGTTTCAGCAGTCATGATTGCTGTACCATCTTCAGCATAGAAGATAGGAAGCGGAACACCCCAAGCACGTTGACGAGAGATAACCCAGTCGCCACGGTCACGAATCATATTGTAAAGACGGACTTTACCCCATTCTGAGTGGAATTTCACTTTTTCAATTTCGTCCAAGATTTCTTGGCGGAATTTAGAAACTGATGCAAACCATTGTGGAACTGCACGCCAGATGATTGGTTTCTTCGTACGCCAGTCAAATGGGTATGAGTGAGAGATTTCTTCTTGGGCAAGAAGCAAATCACCAAGTTTCTCAATGACAGTTGGAACCACCTTGTCATAGAATTGACCTTCAAACTCAGGACCAGCATTAGCCATCATGATACCACGTTCGTCAACAGTGACTGCGACTTCAAGACCATTAGCAATACCAACATTGTAGTCGTCCTCACCAAAACCTGGAGCTGTATGGACGATACCTGTACCAGAGTCAGTTGTAACGTGGTCACCAAGAATAACCAATTCATCTACAGCTGTATCCCATGGGTGTTCTGTTACGATGTGGTTGAGTTCTTGACCACGGTAAGTTGCTAAAACTTGAACATCAGCCCAACCAAATTTCTCAGACAAGCTAGTCAATAATTCTGCAGCAACCACAAACTTACGAGCTTCATCAGCAGGTTGAACCAAAACGTAATCAATATCTGCTCCAACTGTCAAACCACGAGAAGCTGTGATGGTAAATGGTGTAGTTGTCCAGACAACGATATAAGTATCTGTATCTAGAATACCTTTGCCATCTTTTACCTTATTGGCATAGTAAAGAGAAGTTGAAAGCAAGTCATGGTATTCAATCTCTGCCTCAGCTAGAGCCGACTCAGATGACCAAGACCAGTAAACTGGCTTGGCACCACGGTAGATATAACCCTTGTTAGCCATTTCCCCAAAGACACGGATTTGAGCTGCTTCATAGTCAGGAGTCAAAGTCACATATGGATTTTCCCAGTCACCAGAAACACCCAAACGTTTAAAGTCTTCACGTTGTTTATCTACTTGAGAAAGAGCGTATTCACGGCAAAGTTTCAAGTACTCAACCAAGTCCATTTCTTTACGCTTAACACCTTGTTTTGCCAAAACTTGCTCGATTGGCAGACCATGAGTATCCCAACCTGGGATAAATGGTGCGTAAAAACCTGACATTGATTTTGAACGAACAATGATATCTTTTGAAATCTTGTTCATAGCGTGTCCAACGTGAATATTTCCGTTCGCGTATGGAGGGCCATCATGCAAGGTGAAATGAGGTTTTCCTTGGTTCAATTCTTGACGACGTTGGTAAAGTTTTGCATCTTCCCATTCCTTTTGCCAAACTGGCTCTTTGGTAGGAAGGCCTGCACGCATTGGGAAAGCTGTTTTCCCAAGATTAAGGGTATCTTTGAGTTTCATGGTATCTCCTTTATAAATAATAACAAATTAAAAACCACGACTTCCAAAAAGGACGAAAATCGTGGTACCACCTTTATTTGGAAAAAGATTTAATCTTTCTCCCTCTTATCCCGTAACGTGGGGAACGTCAAATCTTACTCCATTCAGACTTGATTGTTTGAGAGGATAATCTTATCATTAGGGATTACAGGACTCACACCATCTCCTGCTCGCTGAAAATATAAGGATAAGATATTGTTCTCAGATTATTTCTTATAAAATTGTAACAGATTCTTGCGGTGCCACAAAACCTGGTTCTGAATTTACAGCTTCAGTAGCAGGTGTTGGGCCTGAGTAATGGCTTGGAGCTACTTCTGGCTCTTCATACATTGGACCAACTGGATGAGCTAGACTTTCTTCAACAACAGGAGCTGGTGAAACTACTTGTTCCTGCTCGGCTCTTGCTTCGGCTTCCGCAAGTTCCTTATTAGCCGCTTCGATACGTGCTTGCAACTCTGCCATTTCCTCAGGAGAAAACTGACGAGTAATATCAATTGGTTCTTCCTCTGAATGCTGTTGTAAGACAGAGTCACCTAAAACTTCGCTAACAACTTCTTTAAAGGCCTCATCACTTGTTTGAAGATAAGTCGCTGTTGGGCGAAGAATGTCTTCCCAATCTGATGATTCAACAATTGCTAACTGACTCTCAATGGTAGATTTGAGACGTTGGTGAAAGACACGACTCTTGTTCTTCAATTCTTCTGTTTCAACAGCAACTTTCTTAGCATTATCAGTTGCGTGACGAAGAATTTCATTTGCCTTATACTTAGCTTCTTCCAATAAACGTTGTGCATCTTGCTCTGCTTGATGGATAATATTATTTGAACGTTCAGCTGCAGCTTGTTTTACTCGTTCAGCTGTGTCTTGTGCAATCAATACAGACTGGCTCAATGAATCTTTCATCTCATCAAAGTAAGACAAACGCTCTTCCAAACTCTTAATATGTAAATCCTTATCATGATTAGAGCGAACCAAATCTTCATAATCACGGACTACAATATCTAAAAACTCATCTACTTCTTCTTGATCAAACCCTCTAAAGCGTGTGCTAAAGGTTTTATCTTTGATTTCTAACGATGTAATTGGCATATTTTTCCTCACTTACTTAATAACAATTGGACCGTTAATTTCTTTTTATCTTTTTTGGTTTGCCCATTATCTCTAATGAGTTTCAATCGACCAAATTTCCTTACACTAATCAAGTCTCCAACTTGAACTGTATAATCTGATTTTTCAACTAAATGGTAATTAACTTGAACTGCCTGCTTTTCAATTAACTGATTTGCCTGATTTCTTGACAGTTTGAAGACCCCCGCTAGGAAAACATCTAATCTAGAACTAGCGATACAAATATCCAATTCTCGATAATCTTCTGCTGTAGCAATTTTCTCAGTAAAATCTCGCTCTTCTAGACGAACAGGTAGACGGGCAATTTTCGTAATGCCGTCTTGGAAAAGGAGAGTAAACTGTCGATTAATGATAATCTGTGCTCTCTCTTCATTGACTAAGATATCACCAAACAGCTTCCTATCAATTCCCAGCTGATTTAAAACAGTCCCTAATATTTTTGCATGCGTTAAACGTTCAAACTTATTAGAATAAACTATTTCTTGCAAGGATAGTTCAAAATCAGAGAATTCGGGTTCAAAATAATCAGGATACAGGAGTATCCGTACGTATTCAGTTTCAAGAAACTGCCGACTACTCATGTAGGAGATACCCTTCGTTGATGCTAGAACCTTTAAAATCTTTTCTTGATGAGGATTTACAAAGGGGCTTAAAAAAGGAGAATAAGAATCTTCTACCTTTTTTATCCATTCGGCTCCCTTATCAATAAAAGACGAATCATTCTTAGAAAAGTGTTGATAAATCATCTTGTTCATAGAAAAATCACTAAAAGTCGAATCAATTGGTTCCCTAAAAAATGCACTAATAATACCGCAATCCAGACAGACAAGTCAAGCCCTGCAATCTGAAGGGGTAAGCGTTGTAAAGGAGCTATTATCGGTTTCACTAAGCTAATAATCAAGCGACCTAGGCGCGATTCATAAGCATTTGGGAACCAAGACATCAGAGCAAAAACGACTAAAATCAGTGAATAGATATCTACTGCATTTTGAATAAAACGAATGAGAAAGAGCATTATTTCACTCTCGTACGCTTCATGTCAAAACCAAATTCACCATTTTGTGATTCATCTGGTAAACGAATATCTTCAACATTTACAATAACATTCACTGGTGTCAACAGATACATGGTAGAAGCTACCTTTTTCAAATTTCCAGCTAGAACATGACAAGCTCCATCCAGATAATCTAAACAACGACGTGCTTGAATCTCTGTCATATATTGAAAATCAATCAAAATACTTTCGTTACCAGCTAATAAATCAACAATATCTGTAGCATCTTCGTACTTGCGTGGGTAACGAACATCAATTGTCACCTTATCTGTAGAACGTTGACTTTGCATAGCCAACTCTTGTTGACGGGCATGAAGACGAGTAATGTTTTTTTCTTTAGATGGCGTAGTTGCAACTTGTTGAGGTAACTCTTTTACGGAAGGAACTGAAGCCACAATCGGTTCCTCAGCTTTAGGCTGATAAGTAATACCAGCATCTTCTCCATCTTCTGTAAAATAATCTATAAATCTATCAAATCTATCTTTTAAAGACATATTTCTTTCCTACTTAAAAAATGCTGTACCAATTCTGACAAATGTTGAGCCAAATTCAATCGCTTCCTTGTAGTCACGACTCATACCCATACTCAAGTCCGTCATTGGCATATTGGGAATTTGTTTTTCTCTAATTTCTAGTTGCAAATCCTGTGTAGCTTTAAAAATTTCTTTCAACTCATCACTACTAGCTTCAAAAGGAGCCATAGTCATCAAGCCTACATATTCAATTTTATCTAAGGTTGCTAATTCTGGCAAGAGCTCCAGTAGTTCTTCCTTTGAAAAACCATGTTTGCTCTCTTCCCTTGAGATATTCACTTGTAAGAAACACTTAACAACTCGGTCACTTCTCTTTTGAATTTCTTCTGCTAGCTTTAATGAATCCAAAGCGTGGAAATAATCAACATACTGAATGACATCTTTGACCTTGCGTCTTTGCAAGGTTCCAATCAAATGCCAGGTAATATTTCTATCTTTTAAAGCTTCATATTTCTCAAGGAACTTATCTACACGATTTTCACCAATATGATGCACACCTAGCGGAAGCAAAGCCTCCGCTGTCGGCACGTCTACATATTTTGTAACAGCAAGAACTGAAACAGAATTATCTTCTCTTCCTGCCTGCTGACTTGCATCTTTTATTTGTTGAAAAACACGTTCTGTATTTTCTTTCAAATTCATTTACTTAACGATTTTTGAAAAATGGAGGAGTTTCTAATTCATCCTCTTCTAAAGATGGTGCTTCGAAACGTTCAACTGGTGATACAACTGAATCAGTTGGACGAACAATCGTCTCACGTCGCAAATCCCAATCACCAAAAGCAGATCCTTGAGTTTGTTCCAATCGACGTTGATTTTGTTTTGGCAATTCAGCTGTTTCTGCCATATCAAAATGACGATCAAAGCCATGTGAATGAGCTGGTTTCACTGTCTCACGGTAGTTAGTAGTAGGTCTAGCTTGTGGAACTACTACCTTTTCAACACGATCTTGACGAACACCTGTTGCAACAACTGTTACGCGAATTTCATCACGCATGCTTTCATCAATAGATGTTCCGAGCCAGATGTTCACTCCTTGACCAGCTGCTTGGTTAACGATTTCCGATGCTTCTTCTGCTTCAATCAAAGTCAAGTCAAGTCCGCCAGTAACGTTGACGATAACATCCTCAGCACCATCAATCGTTGTTTCAAGAAGTGGTGAGTAGATTGCTTTACGAGCTGCTTCTACTACACGTTCTTCTCCACTACCAATACCGATACCCATTAGGGCGTTCCCTTTATTTGCCATAACTGTTTTCACATCGGCAAAGTCAAGGTTAATCAATCCTGGGTTGGTAATCAAATCGGTAATTCCTTGAACACCTTGACGAAGAACGTTATCCGCTTCGCTAAGAGCCTCCAAGAGCGGTGTTTTCTTATCAACAATTTCAAGCAAGTTGTTGTTTGAAATAATCAATAGAGTATCTACATGCTCACGTAGTTGATTGATTCCTTCTACAGCAAATTGTCCACGTTTGCTTCCTTCAAAACCAAACGGACGTGTTACAACACCAACAGTAAGAGCACCTAAATCTTTAGCAATACGAGCAATAACAGGAGCAGCTCCAGTTCCAGAGCCTCCTCCCATACCAGCAGTGATGAAGACCATATCCGCACCACTGATAGCTTCCGTCAGTGTTTCTTCGCTTTCTTCAGCAGCTTTACGACCAACCTCAGGTTGACCTCCTGCACCCAAACCACGAGTCAATTTAGGTCCCAATTGAATAACAGTCTCAGCTTTTGTACTACTCAATGCTTGTACATCTGTGTTTGCTGCGATAAATTCTACGCCTGTAACACCTTCGTCGACCATACGGTTGATGGCATTGCCACCACCTCCACCGACACCAATTACTTTAATCACTGCACCTTGAGCAGCAGCTGTATCAAATGAAAATGTCATAATTTATTTTTCCTCTTTATTCGTCAAACATGCTTCCGATCAAGCCACGGAAACGATCTGCTAATTTCGGTTTATTTTGTGAAGCTTGTTGGAAATCCGCCATTGGTTCTGTAGGAGCCACCGGCTCTACTTCTGGAGTAGGAGCTGGTTGAACAGGCGTTGATTGTACAAACTGAGCTGTTTTCTGAATCATTCCCCCAAAACTAATTGGTTGATGAGTCAGAGCAACTTCACCCTTGACTGCTCGTTGAGCCAAAAGATTGACTTCTGTCAATTGTCCAGCGAATTCCGATAGACTAATCACATGCGCAAAGGCTGGATTGCGAATACCAACTTGGTTTGGAACATAGAGTTTGACACGAACGCCAAAGACTTCTTGAGCCAATTCTACCATACCCGGTAAAATAGCATTTCCACCGATCAAAACAATTCCACCAGGAAGATCCAATAAATGTCTTCTCTCCAAGTCTTGTTTGATTTGTTCAAAGATATGCTTGATTCGTGCAGAAATAATCTCTGACAAGTAATTTTCTGTTACTTCAACAGGTTCTACTTCCCCGATCACTTCAACTTGGAATGTTTCTTTACTTGTGAGAGGAGGATAAGCCTCTCCATAGTTTAATTTCAAACCTTCGGCTAGTTTCTGTGATGTCTTCAAGACTTTAGAGATATCCTTAGTTACATAATCTCCGCCTTCTTGGAGAATATTGGTGAACTGGAGTTCTTGGTTACGAATTGTAGCGACAGTCGTTTGACCTGCCCCCATATCAATCACTGTAGTACCAAATTCACGTTCACCTTCGTTCAAAACTGATTGAACCATTGCTAGTGGTGAAATGATAACATTTTCAACCTGAACACCTGCACGTTCAACTGTCTTACGCAAATTGTGCAAGATAGTACGAGGGCCTGTATAAAGCAAGCCACGCATTTCAAGGCGAACCCCCATCATGCCACGTGGGTCACGAATTCCTTGGAAACCATCCACAATAAATTCTTCAGGAATAAAGGTAATGACTTCACGGTCAGGTGTCATACTCTTTGTCAAAGCTGATTTGACAACATTTTCAACATCTTGATCCGTAATTTCCTTGGTATCAGATGTTACTGGAATCATCCCTTGAGTTGGTTCTACCTGCAGAAGATTTCCAGGCAAGCCGACATTCACTGATTTAATCGAAATGCCTGCCTTTTCTTCTGCTTGGGAAATAGCTGATTTGATAGCAGTTGCTGCTGCATCAATATCAACAATGATTCCATCCTTTACACCTTTACTTTTGGCATTACTCACGCCAATTACATTTAATTCACCATTTCTCTGCTCGGCTACAAGCACCTTAACAGAGCTTGTTCCAATATCTAGACCTGTAAAAAAGCCTTCTCTAGCCATTACATCGCATCCTCTCTATCTTCCAAGTTTCGCACTTCGTATTATTCCATAGCTAAACATGGGCATAGCTATTCACAGAATATTATAACACAAAAAATCTGATTGTGCTTAGTTTTTCCTAAATTTACTACCCAATTTTTAGTTTGGTAACTTCTCAAAGTAACTTCCATTTGCCCAACCGAAGTGGAAATTAGTCT
>CAUQIP010000051.1:0-8578 GCA_963518235.1 uncultured Streptococcus sp.
CAGGATATTGCTTCAGCATGTCCTTCTCTCCTTTCTCCTCCAAATTTCCTGTGAAGAGAAAGTGCTTATCCAAGAGTTTCCCATACAGAACCAGTGAATCTTCATGACCTCCATCTCCAATTTTCCTTGGAGATAGGACTTCTAGCTGACTTCCAAAAATGGGTAAGTTCTCACCTTCTGTCACACTGCGTACTTTGATTTGAGTCGCTTGTAGTTCTGCTACAAATTCCTTTTGTTTCAGACTGCCTTTTGATACTAAAATCTCCCCTACATGGAATGGCTTAGTCACCTCCAATAAATCTCCAACATGCTCCTTATCCGTGTTAGTCAAAATTAGCTGGTCAATCTTGGCTACTCCTCGACTTTTGAGATAGGGGATCAAGGTTCTCTGGGCATTGCTGGTCGCAGCCTTTTCTTGCCATTTTTCGATTTTCTTATCAGATTCTGCCTTGCCACCTACATCTATGAGAATGGTTTTACCAGTTACATCCCGTAGGAAAATACTTTCTCCTTGCCCCACATCCAGCATGGTAATTTCATTTTCCAGTGGATACTTGGTAAGGAAAAAGAGACCTGTAATCAATAAGCTCAACACTGCTAGACTTTTAATGTTTTTCCTCAAATCATAGACCAAAGCCAAGGAAATTAACAATAAAATTAAAAGCCATGCATTGGGTTGTCCAAAGACCAGAGGCCTACTTGCCACCTGTGATACCAAGCGAATAATGCTCTCCAACCATTCAAAAATAAAATTAAGCTGAATGACTGGATAGAGAAAGGAAAGGGCAAATAAGATAGACAAGAGCGGTAAGAAGACCAAGTCAAATAGAAAGGAAAAGACAAAGGTCAAAAGGATGGACCAAGGTTGAAATTCCGCAAAATAGAAGGATAGGATGGGTAATATGCCCAAGGAGATAACCAGACTTTCTCTGGCAATAGCCTTAATCCCCTCCTCTTCTTTGCTAGTCATGGTCAAGATAAAAGCATAAGCGCAGGACAAGACTCCTCCTGCTGTCAAGAAAAAGTTGGGCATGATGATAAAGAGGATAAGGACCGTCAATGCAAAATTATCCAAACCCTTAACACCATGTTGAGCCAGTAGCTTCTGCAATAGACTGCGAATAACTGATGCTGAAAATCCTGTCAGCCCTGCATAGATGAGGGAAAAGGGATAAGTCAGCCATTTCAACTTTTCTTGGGTCAAGCCCAATCGCAAGAGAAGTTTCTTAAATCCATCCATGAAAAAACCTACCTGCATGCCCGACAAGGCAAATAGGTGGATAATTCCTAGACTAGAATAAAGCTCATTCATCTCCTCAAAGTCTGTATCCAGATGTCCTAATAGAAGCCCCGTCATGTAATTGCGCATAGGATCTGGAAAATGCGCCTTAATCCAAACTACAGCCTTTCGACGTAAACTGGACAGGTTTTCACCTATATCCCAACTGCCAACCTTTTGAAGTGACTGGATTTTTTTGATATTGAGAGTCTGGTAAATTCCCTGAGTCTTCAGATAAGCTTGGTAGTCAAAGCCACCAAAATTTCTCTGCCCTTCTGGCTCAGAAAGCTTTCCTTCTAGTTCTATCTCATGAAGGGCTGTTAAAGCTTGATATTGTTCTTTCTCCTCCTCGGACTGGAGTTTATAGTACACTTGGAAGGTGCGGTTGTCAGCCTTTCCACGAAAGGACAGACTGTCACCATTGACCTTAATAGTGTCAGGCAGAATCCGTACCCTCTCAACAGAATCCGCCAGATTTTGACTAGCTTGACTCTGTTGCCAATTTTGAAACAGAAACCAGAATCCAAAGATTCCGCAAATTGCTAGAACTTTGCCTGCTGATTTCCAAGGAAATTGGATAAAGAGACAGACTAGCAGAAAAACAAAGCCCAATAAAGCAAGATAGGATGCTGAGAAAATAGCGTAGTAAAGCCAAAGCAACAGAAAACTCAGGTAAATTAGGGGAATGGGGAAATTCTTAATCCACTGTAACATAGTCTTTTAACTTTTCTATGGTCTTGGCACCAATGCCAGATATCTTTTTGAGCTCGTCTACTGACTTGAACTTGCCATTTGCCTCACGATGGTCGATAATGTCCTGAGCTCGTTTGCCACCCAGTCCCTTGACCTGTTTAAGTTCTTCCAGACTAGCCTTGTTTAGATTGACCTTCTTTTCCTTGTTTGTTGAAGAAGTCGCTCCAGAACCTGACTGTTGACTAGCTGCTTCTTCTCCCTTAGTGGGAACGTAAACCAGTGCTTCATCACTAACTTTCTGAGCTAGATTGAGCGACTTGCTGTCTGCTTGCTCTGTCAAGCCACCAGCCTTCTGAAGCGCATCATTAACTCGACTACCTACTGGCAAGTCATAAATTCCTGGCGATTTAACAGCCCCCTTCACATCTACTGTGATTAGATCTTGTTCAAGAGGTTCTTCCTTTTCTTCCTTCTTCACTTCCTTTTCGGATACCGAATCCTTGGAAACAGCTGCAACTTCTGCCTGCAAATTCGTTTCTTTGACAGGTATGTGTGGAGCTGGCTTTAGCAGGAAAAATCCTCCTACAAGTAAGCCCAGACCAGTACAGATGACAATGATTTTATACTCTTTGATTTTCTCGATAATTGCTTCCATATATTCTCCTCTCTTAGATTATTCGTAAGAGGAAGAAAAAACAGTTGAAAATTTCTTATCAACTGCTTATTTATTTGCAAAATAGTCTTCCTTGGTCAAGACATAATGAACTCTTGTAACAATTCGGCCTTCTTCATGCTGGTCCATACAAGCATAGGGTTCCGCATGGGAAAAACGCATGCCTGATTTCTCCATGACCTTTCCAGATGCAGGATTGTCCTTATCGTGAAGGGCGGTCAACTTATTCATTCCTATCTTCTCAAAAGCTAGCTCAATTACGGCACGATTGGCTTCTGTCGTTAATCCTTGATTCCAATACTTTTTATTGATAATGTAGCCAATAGCTGCCTTCTTAAGAACAGGATCAATCTTGTGCAAGTCAATGGTTCCGATAAATTTGCCATTGCTTTTTAGTTCTATTCCCCAACGGCCTAATGGATTAGCTAGATAGAACTGAGCAATGTTGTTCTTGGTTTCTTCCAAGCTTTGATTGGTTGGAAAAGTGTAGCGTGTATTTTCTCTGTCTGAGGCATAGGCAAACATTGCTTCTGCATCATCCAAGGTTACAGGTCTAAGCAATAAATGCTCTGTCTCCACTATTGGATACTGTGCTAGTTTTAAAAAGATTGATTCCATATATTTCTTCCACTTAAAACATTTCTAATCTAATATAAGGATATTGAATGAAATATTTAAAAGGCAAATTTATACTTGGTATTGAGATAACTTTAAGTACAAAAGAACTATCCTTCAGATAGAGGTTGAGGATCTAATTCTTCACTCTCTTCATTCTTGACAGGTGCTGGTTCATAAGCTCGGATAATCTGAGCGACAACTGGATGTCGAACCACATCCTTAGCTGAAAAATGAACAAAGTCGATTTGGTGAATGTTCTTGAGTTTTTCTTGGGCATCAATCAAACCGGACTTGACATTACGTGGCAGGTCAAT
The DNA here is from genome assembly GCA_963518235.1 of uncultured Streptococcus sp. Classification (GTDB taxonomy): domain Bacteria; phylum Bacillota; class Bacilli; order Lactobacillales; family Streptococcaceae; genus Streptococcus. The sequence continues at coordinate 3,578 of CAUQIP010000051.1, forward strand.
CTGACTGATATCTCCATTGACAATCATCTTAGAATTAAAACCTAAACGAGTCAAGAACATTTTCATCTGCATGATGGTCGTATTTTGAGCCTCATCGAGAATGACAAAGGCATCATCCAAGGTTCGTCCACGCATGTAGGCAAGGGGCGCAATCTCGATAATTTCACGCTCCATGAGACGAGTCGTTTGATCCTTTCCCAGAATCTGATACAAGGCATCATAAACAGGTCGAAGGTAAGGATCTACCTTCTCCTTGAGATCACCCGGAAGAAAACCTAGACTCTCTCCTGCTTCCACCGCTGGACGTGTCAAGATAATCCGCTTGACCTGCCCACGTTTAAGGGCAGTCACGGCCAAGGTCACTGCAAGAAAGGTCTTACCTGTCCCTGCTGGTCCGATTCCAAAGGTCACATCATGCCGTTTGACACTGTCCACATAAAGCTTTTGACCTAAGGTTTTGACGCGGATAGGCTTCCCTGTATTGTCCTTGATGATTTCTTCTTCGTAAAGGGCGACAAACTTGTCGATTTCATCGTTTTTGACCATGCTAATTGCAGTCACCACATCTGGCGTACCAACGGTCATCCCACGATTGACCAAGACCATCAAAGCCTGGATAACCTGACGGGCTTCCTCACAGGCAGTCTCTTCTCCCAAAACCTGGACAATCTCCGTACGGGCATGAATCACCACATCAAGCTCTTCTTCCATCAAACGAAGATGGCGTTCATTGGAACCAAAAAGATGAAACAGGTCATCTGGATGACTCAGTTGAATGTCTATTGAATGTTCCTTCAAATAAAGAACCTCTCTAATCCTTTTATTTCTTTTTATTATAGCAAAGGGGTGGAGAAATTACTAGCCCAAACCCAATGAATCATGCTAGTGTTCTAAGTATTCTTGCCAGATAGCGTCAAAGTCTCCTAGGTTAAAAGAGAAACTGGCATGTTCTTCCAAAAAGCGACTCACCTCATCAAAATCATCTGTGTGTTTTGGAAAAGCTGATTCTTCAAAGGCTAGGTCTGCCAAGATAGCCTTGGGACTATTACTTTTAGGATTGCGCTCGGTCATGAGCCAAGTGTAAAATGATTTTCTCATAAGTCACCCTAGATCAACTCTGTCCCAAACTGGTCTTGCTTGATTTTGCCAGCCTTCATCAAGCCACCAAGTGCTTTCTTGAACTGACCTTTAGAAATACCAAAGGTTGTCTTGATATCCTCAGGGGATGACTTATCATTCAAGGTCATAAAACCGCCATTGCTTTCCAAGTAGGTCAAAATCATCTGAGCATCATTTTCCAACATTTCAAAAGAACGTGGTTTGAGGGAAAGGTTCAAGGTACGGTCCACTTCACGGAAACCAATAACACGCGCATCTAAAACTTGACCCAAACGTGGCTCTGCGTAGCGTTCGCTAGGATGGATAAAGCCAAGCATGTTATTTTCTGGCAGGTAAACAAAAGTTCCTGATAGCTTGAGGCGGTAAACAATGGCTGGCCAGTTTTGGTTCTGCATGTTGTTGTAGGCAGGACGAGCCAGACGTTGGAAGTCTTCTTGATAAGCCAAGAGTCCCCAGATACGGTCTTTCTTGTCCACTTCAAGACGGATGTAGAGTTGGTCGCCCTTCTTAGGCCAGAGTTCCTTGAGTTCAGGGAGAATATCGAGTGATACTACGACTTCCTTATCGGGCAGACCTGTATCCACAAAGACACCCAAGTCCTTGCGTACTTCTGTGACACGACCCCAACCAAATTGATCCTGAGTAACAGTCACTTCTAAAGTGGTCAAACGGAGCTTTTGCTTCATATCTGTATAGGCGAAACCTTTAACCGTATCCCCTACTGTATGCTGACCTTCTTCCTTGGCAAGCGCATAGGTCTGGCCATCCTTTTGCACAAAGTAAAAACGGTCATTTTCATCGATGATGAGTCCAACGATAAAACTTGCAAGATTTGTATTCATATTTCCTTCTTTCGAATAAAACTCAGCCAGCAATGCCAACTGAGTTTTTCTGTTTATTTTTAGACTTCCAAAAGTTCTTTTTCTTTGTTGGCAGTCATGTCGTCGATGTGTTTGACAGCATCGTCTGTTACTTTTTGAATGTCTTTTTCAAGAGTCTTCAATTCGTCTTCAGTGATTTCTTTTGCTTTTTCTTGTTTCTTAGCTTCGTCCATAGCATCGCGACGGATATTGCGGACAGCCACTTTAGCATTTTCGCCGACCTTCTTCACTTCTTTAGCAAGGTCACGACGAGTTTCTTCTGTAAGAGCTGGGATAACCAAGCGAATCACAGAACCATCGTTAGCTGGTGTGATACCAAGATCAGAAGCGTTCAAGGCACGTTCGATGTCTTTCAATGAAGACTTGTCAAATGGTGTTACCAACAAAACACGCGCTTCTGGAATCGTAATTGAAGCGATTTGGTTAAGAGGAGTTTCTACTCCGTAGTATTCTACATGTACACGATCAAGCAAGCTTGCATTGGCACGACCAGCACGGATACCACCAAATTCACGAGCAAGTGATTGGTGAGACTGGGTCATTCTCTCTTTAGCTTTTTCAATAATTGCGTTAGCCATAATCTTTCTTATTCCTTTTCTTCGATATTATTTGAAACTGTTGTTCCGATATTTTCCCCAAATACGACACGTTTGATGTTGCCTGGTTGGTTCATGTTGAAGACAACCAAGTCAATGTCGTTATCCATTGAGAGGGTTGAAGCTGTTGAGTCCATGATACGAAGACCTTTATTGATCACGTCACGGTGGGTCAATTCTTCAAACTTAACGGCTGTCTTGTCCTTCTTAGGATCGGCATTGTAAACACCGTCTACGCCATTTTTAGCCATGAGGATGGCATCTGCTTCGATTTCAGCTGCACGAAGGGCCGCTGTTGTATCTGTTGAGAAGTAAGGTGAACCAATTCCAGCACCAAAGATAACGATACGGCCTTTTTCAAGGTGACGAAGGGCACGTCCACGTACATAAGGCTCTGCCACTTGTTGCATGGCAATGGCTGTTTGCACACGCGTATCGACACCAACTTGTTGCAAGGAATCTGCCATCACAAGAGCATTCATAACAGTCCCAAGCATTCCAGTGTAATCTGCCTGAACACGGTCCATTCCTGCTTCTGCAGCAGGTTCTCCACGCCAGAGATTTCCTCCACCGATAACAAGGGCAATTTCGATACCTAAGCTATGAACTTCTTGAATCTCTTTTGCGATTGTTTGAACTGTTTGGATATCAATCCCTACGCCACGTTCACCGGCAAGGGCTTCACCTGATAACTTGATTAAAATACGTTTATACTTGGGATTCGCCATTTTCACTCTCCTTTTTTTATCCTACCTATTTTATCACAATTTCTAAGATTTTTATAGTATCATGAGCAATTCTTTCAAAAAAATTAGACAGTCAAAAATTCCTCTAAGTCGCTAAGGGCACGCTCTGCAATTTTTTCATAACGAGCCTTCTTATCACGGATACGCTCGCCTTCCAACTCCTTGATAATACCGAAATTGACATTCATTGGTTGGAAATGCTTGCTGTCTGCATGAGTGATGTAATGAGCCAGACTTCCAATCGCTGTTGTTTCTGGGAAAATAGCTTGACTTTCTCCCTTGAAAAGACGAGCCGCGTTAATACCCGCAACTAAACCTGACGCTGCGGACTCAACATAGCCTTCCACACCCGTCATCTGACCAGCAAAGAAGAGGTTGGGCTGTTTCTTGGAACGATAGGTCTGCTCAAGAAGATTCGGTGAATCCATATAAGAATTGCGGTGCATAACTCCATAACGAACAAACTCCGCATTTTCAAGACCTGGAATCATTTGGAAGACACGCTTTTGTTCTCCCCATTTGAGGTGGGTCTGGAAACCAACAATATTGTATAGGCTACCAGCTGCATTATCCTGACGAAGTTGCACAACCGCATAAGGTGTTTTAAATTCTCCATCACGAGGTCCTGTATAGTCGTCTGGATACTCCAAACCGACTGGTTTCATAGGACCATAAAGCATAGTTTTAATGCCACGTTTGGCCATAACTTCGATAGGCATACATCCTTCAAAATACTTTTCTTTCTCAAAAGAATTAAGTGGAGCTTCTTCCGCATTGACCAAGGCTTCATGGAAATCCATAAATTCTTGCTTGGTCATAGGGGCATTGAGGTAGGCCGCTTCTCCCTTGTCATAACGAGACTTGAGATAGACCTTGCTCATATCGATAGTGTTGACATCGATAATAGGCGCTGCCGCGTCGTAGAAATAGAAACCATCACCGTCATTAAGGGCATGAATCTTTTCAGCTAGGGTATCACTAGTCAAAGGACCAGTAGCGACAACCGTGATAACATCCGTCGGCAATTCTGTAATTTCATCACGAACCACTTCAATCAAGGGATGGTTGGCAACTTTTTCGGTTACCATTTGGGAGAAACCATCACGGTCCACCGCAAGGGCGCCACCTGCGGGAACACGGGTTGCCTCAGCAGACTCTAAGATGACAGAACCCAAGCGACGCATTTCTTCCTTGAGGAGACCCACTGCATTTGTCAAAGCATCCCCACGAAGGGAATTAGAACAAACTAACTCTGCAAAATTGTCTGTTTTGTGCTGAGGTGTTGACTTGACACCACGCATTTCATAAAGTTTAACTGGAATACCACGCTCTGCGATTTGGTAGGCTGCTTCAGAACCTGCCAAACCAGCACCGATAACATTGATATAAGATTGAGACACGACACTAATACCTCTTTGGGTGGGACGTAAGTCCATATCAAAACACCCCACTGGACTGTTTGACACCCACAAATCTTTCTATTTTTTCTTCTACTAGTATAACAAAAAAAGGGAAGAAGGCAAACTTCCCTGTTTATACTAAATGAAAATCAAAGAGCAAACTAGCCGCAGGTTGCTCAAAGCACTGCTTTGAGGTTGTGGATGGAACTGACGAAGTCAGCTCAAAACACTGTTTTGAGGTTGTGGATAGAACTGACGA
>CAUQIP010000052.1:0-6862 GCA_963518235.1 uncultured Streptococcus sp.
TCATATCAGAGGAAGTTTTCATCTGCACACTGTCATCTGTAGAAATGACCTGACCAGATTTGGTCACCAGTACAACAGTTTTCAAGTCCTGGTCTGCCTTCAAGATAGTCAAAAACAGATTTCGGATTCCCTTTACTCTGTCTTGACTGGGATTCTCAGCATAGGCTAGGACATCCGTCTGCTCGGTCAAACTGGTCGAGGTAGTTTCTAATTTTTTGATATAAGACTGGATAAAGTGGCTAGTTTGGCTAATAGTCGTTTGGCTATTACTCTCAATGCTAGCCTCAATGGCCGAGGAACTAGATTGATAGTAGAAAGTCCCCACCACAGCTAGGAGAATGAGAAAAACCAGAAAGATGGAAATAACCATTCTGACTAGGAGAGAAGAACGTTTCATCGACCTTCCCCCTTCTTAAACTGACGAGGCGTCACACCCGCGATCTGTTTAAAGCGTTGGGTAAAATAGTTCATATCTTCAAAACCAACCTTTTCGGCTATCTCATAAATCTTTAAATTCGTGGTCAGAAGCAAGAGCTTGGCTTGTTTGACACGTTCTCTCACCAGATAATCCTGAAAAGGGAGACCCAACTCTTTCTTAATCAAAGAACTCAGATAAGTCGGATTAAAGCCCAAGTCACTGGCCAAGCTCTTTAAACTAAATTGACTATCAGCTAGATGAGACTGGATTTTCTGGGCCATATTTCCTTCAAACTTATCGGTTAATAAATCTTGTAACTGCTCTTCTTTCTCTTCCTTGTCCAACTTTTGCTTGATTTTCCCCAACATTTCCTCAATATCCTGACGAGAAAAGGGCTTGAGCAGGTAGTCATCCACACCTAGTTTGACAGCAGACAAGGCATAATCAAAATCATCGTAGCCTGTCAAAAAAACTAGATGCACCTGAGGATAGGTTTCTCGGACCAGACTGGCCAACTGGATGCCATTCAGCTGAGGCATATTGATATCGGTTAAAATAATATCTGGCACCTGCTTTTGAATCAAGTCCCAAGCCTGCCTTCCATTTTCAGCCTGACCGATGATTTCCATATCGTAGGCTGCTACATTGACCAGCTTGGTCAAGCCTTGTCTTACCAGATATTCATCTTCTACGATTAAGATTGTGTAGGTCATGCTTCTCTCCTTTGTCACTTACTAGTATCAGTATAGCAAAATTCTCCTCTAACTGCTTAGGAAAGCCCTCTCAATCGACATAATCTAGTAAATAAGCATAGCCTTTTTCTTCCATTTGGTCTTTAGGAATAAAGCGGATAGAGAGACTATTGATACAGTAGCGTAAGCCACCCTTGTCCTGTGGACCGTCCGTAAAGACATGGCCCAGATGAGAATCTCCCACTCGGCTTCTTACTTCCATGCGCGTCATATTGTAGGACTTATCTTCCTTGTAAGTGGCAACATCTGGACTGATGGGTTGGGTAAAACTAGGCCAACCACAACCAGACTCGAACTTGTCCTTTGATGAAAAGAGGGGTTCTCCAGTTGCTACATCCACATAGATACCAGATTCAAATTTATCCCAGTAGCGGTTTGAAAAAGCTCGTTCTGTTTGATTTTTTTGGGTAACTGCATACTCTTCAGGTGACAAGGCCTTTTTCAATTCTTCATCACTTGGTTTAGGGTATTTGCTGGCATCAATGACGGGATAGGCCGCCTGATTGACATTGATATGGCAGTAGCCATTTGGATTTTTCTTGAGATAGTCTTGGTGGTAATCCTCAGCCACCACAAAATTCTGCAAGGCCTCCTTTTCAACTGCTAGAGGTTGATCGTATTTCTTAGCCACCTCATCAAAGACTTGGTTGATTACCTCCAAATCCTTGTCATCTGTGTAATAAACACCAGTACGGTACTGGGTTCCCACATCATTTCCTTGTTTATTTTTGCTGGTTGGATTGATAATGCGGAAGTAATGAAGCAGGATTTCCTTAAGGGAAATTTGCTTGGCATCATAGGTGACATGGACAGTCTCCGCATGACCTGTTTGGTTAATCAACTCGTACTTGGTTGTCTCCCCTCTACCATTTGCATAACCTGAAACGGCATCTGTCACTCCAGGCACGCGTGAGAAATACTCCTCAACTCCCCAGAAACATCCCCCAGCTAGATAAATTTCGTGCAAGTCTGCATCTTTACTCACTTCTGTTTTTTTCACTGTTTTTCCTCCTTGGCTGACTGCCGCTTTCTCAATTTGCGAGCTATCTGTCTGCCCTGCATTTCGCATTAATAGAAAATAGAAACCGGTTATGGCTAGGAGAATGACCCCTGCCAAAACAAACAATTTTACTTTATCATTCATGGCCTTTCTCTACCCCATTTCTTTCAATGTTTTTAAAATCATATCCTTATCCATAAAACCTGGTTGCGTTTTGACCAGCTTGCCTTCCTTATCTATAAAGGCTTGAGTTGGGTACGAACGGACACCATAACTTTCCAAAAGTTTGCCTGATGGATCAATTAGAACTGGGAAATTTTTATAATCCAAGCCCTTATACCAGTTCTTAAAGTCCGCTTCTGCTTGCTCACCCTTGTGACCAGGAGACACCACTGTCAAGACCACATAGTCATCACCAGCATCCTTAGCAATTTCATCCGTATCTGGAAGACTGGCTAGACAGATGGAACACCAAGAAGCCCAGAATTTAAGATAGACTTTCTTGCCCTTATAATCAGACAAGCGGTAGGTCTTGCCATCTACTCCTGTCAGTTCAAAATCAGCAGCTGCCTGACCCTTGGTGGCAGTTTGCGCACTGACTTGTTCTGTTTTGGTTTGCTCCTTCATAGTAGATTGGTCTGACATGTTTTTAGCCGAACAGGCTGCCAAGCAACAGATGGATCCTACTCCAAGGAGACATGTTTGCCATTTTTTCATTTCTTCTTCCTCTCTATTCAAATAATGTAGTCAAAATGGAAGCATTTCCCAAAAGCACCAAGATTCCCATCACGATAATGAGGAAACCACCTACTTTTTTGAGGGTTCCGAGGTAGGGATGAAGTTTTCGGAAATGTTTCAAAACATAGCTGGAGGCAAGAGCTAGAACCAAAAATGGTAGTGCCAATCCCAGCGTGTAAACCAACATGAGACCAGCTCCCTGCCAAGCACCTGAGTCACCTGAAGCCGCCAAGACCAAAACAGAGCCAAGAACCGGCCCCACACAAGGCGTCCAAGCAAAACTAAAGGTCAACCCCAGTAAAAATGCCTGACTATAGCCCTTACCCTTTTGCCCTTGTTTCTTTAATTGTAGCCTTCTTTCCTTGTAAAGTCCCTGAAAATGTAAGACTTCCATCTGGTGCAAGCCCAAGAGAATGATAATCGCACCCGTCACATACTGAAACCAAGAAGCATACAGCAAATTGCCTAAAAAACCAGCTCCATAGCCTAGTAAGATAAAAACAAAGGATATCCCTGCTATAAAGGCCAAAGTTCTCAATAGACTAACAAGTGAGATTGAATATTTGCCACTAGAAGCATGAGAATCATCTTTGTCATCCAGTAAGACCCCTGCATAGATTGGCAACAAGGGTAAAATACAAGGAGAAAAGAAGGAAAGAATTCCAGCAAGAAAAACACTGATAAAAAAGATTATATTATCCATTGCCTTCCTCCATTCTTTGATTTGATAGGACTATTATAGTCCCAAAACTCCAGAAAAAACAGGGACAATGATAGGGAAAAATAGGAATTTAATCAGGTTATTTAGAAATCTTACAAAAAAAGCCAGACACGGTCTGACTTTGATGGAAACAGAAAAGAAAATTCACTAGTCTTCCCTACTTACCTGATAATAAATAAGATCAGCAAGATAGCCTTTTCTCTCTACACCATTGGTAATAGTCTTGAGATAGGACATTCCAGCCTTCTCCATAACACGACCTGAAGCTGGATTGAGACTGGCATATCGTGCTCTAACTTTTTGAAAGCCTGCTTGAGTAAAACAAAAATCTAAGACAGCTTTTAAGGCCTCTGTCATCATCCCAAGTCCCCAGTAAGCCTTGCCTAAAACATAGCCAATTTCACAAGAAGAATCGTTCTCATCCATTTCAACGATGCTGATATCTCCTATCACTTGCTCAGGATTTTCTTTGAGACAAATGGCCCATTTGTAATAGTTGGGATTTGTATAGGAGACAACCCAATTACGAATCGAATTTCGAGTCACCTCGACATCAGGATGAGGTTCCCAAGTGACGTAGGTTAGATTCTCAGCGGATGAAGCCCAATTCTGAAACATGGCTTCTGCATCACTTTCCACAAATCTTCGCAAGATTAAACGATCTGTCTGTAATATTTGTGTAGCAATAGATTTCATGACGCTATCTCACTTTCTGATAGATGATTCTCTGTCCAATCTCCATTGAAGCTTGTTTTACTTTTGAATCTCAAGGTAATAAGTTAAAAAGGTCCCCCGGACCTTCCTCGCTTACCTGTTTCCATGCTCGGGGTAAAAAGGTCCCCCGGACCTTCTCTCGCTTTCTTATTTCAAGGTGAGAGGCTGAAAATCTCCACTGGAGGTTATTCTTGCTCTCGAGTTTCAGGGCAAGAAGCTAAAAAGGTCCCCCGGACCTTCTTCGCTTTCTCATTTCTAGGCTCAGGGTAAAAACCTCCACTGGAGGTTTTTACTCCCAAAAATCATCAAATACGGTGATGGGTAAGTGGCGTTTGTGTTGGCCTTTGTGCCACCAGTTTTCGATAGTCGCTTGGGCTTCTGGGCTAATTGTTTTGCCTTCTAGGTAATCGTCAATCTCTTCATAAGTGACTCCGAGGGCTACTTCGTCAGCTAGGCCTGGTTTATCTTCTTCTAGGTCTGCCGTTGGGATTTTTTCATAAAGGGCTGGGTCTGCACCAAGTTCCTGCAAGAGTTGTTTTCCTTGACGTTTATTAAGACGGAAAAGGGGTAAAATATCCGCACCACCGTCACCAAACTTGGTAAAGAAACCTGTGATATTTTCCGCAGCGTGGTCTGTTCCAATGACCGCTCCGCTATGGGAACCTGCAAGGGCATACTGAGCAATCATACGGCAACGTGCCTTGATATTCCCCTTGTTGAAGTCTGAAACAGGGCTTCCTGTCGCTTCAACCGCTGCTGTCATGGCATCAGCTGATTCCTTGATATTAACGACTAAACTGATATCTGGCTGGATGAAGGCTAGGGCTTTTTGAGCATCTGCTTCATCGGCTTGTACTCCATAAGGCAGGCGGACAGCAATAAATTTGTAACTATCGTCGCCCGTCTCTGCTCGCAGTTCTTCCATAGCTAATTGGGCCAATCGACCTGCTAAGGTTGAGTCTTGTCCCCCAGAAATCCCTAGTACAAAGGTCTTTAGGAAGGGATGTTTTTTCAGGTATCTTTTTAAGAAATCAATAGAACGACGGATTTCTTCCTGGGCATCAATCACTGGTTTCACGCCCAGTTCTTGGATAATCGTTTCTTGCAAATTCATTCTTCTTCTCCTTCACCAAGGGCTTCCTTGCGCATCTTGTCAATCAAGTCCATCTTATCTTGCCATACATCACGCGCCAAATCCACTGGATAGTGTTGCGGATTGAGCACACGCTTGTACTCATCCCAAAGCTTGTCAAATTCCTTACGAGCATAAGCCTGAATCTCAGTCAAGCTAGGCAGATTGTAAATCAATTTCCCATCTTTGAAAATATCCACTAAGAGAGGAACAGCATCAAAATTACGAACGGTCTTCTTGATGTAGGTATAAGTCGGATGGAACATCTTGATTTCTGTCATGCTGGCAACATCCACACCATCATAGGTAATATAGTCACCCTCTGACTTGCCTTTTTCACGACTGGTAATGCGCCACACCTGCTTCTTACCTGGCGTCGACACTTTCTCTGCATTATTAGACAGCTTAATCGTATTGCGCATGTTCCCATTTTCATCTTCGATCGCAACAATCTTGTAAACTGCACCAAGAGCTGGCTGGTCATAAGCTGTAATCAGCTTGGTACCCACGCCCCAGACATCAATCTTGGCCTTTTGCATCTTGAGGTTGAGGATAGTATTTTCGTCCAAATCATTAGAAGCATAAATCTTAGCCTCTGTAAATCCAGCCTCGTCCAGTTGCTGACGGACTTTCTTAGAAATGTAGGCAATATCCCCAGAGTCAATCCGAACACCCATAAAGTTAATCTGATCACCCAGCTCACGCGCCACCTGAATGGCAGCTGGTACACCGATGCGAAGGGTGTCATAGGTATCCACAAGGAAGACACAATTTTTGTGAGTCGCAGCGTAAGCCTTGAAAGCCTCATAGTCATTGCCATAAACCTGTACCAAGGCATGGGCATGGGTTCCCAAGACAGGAATGTCAAAGAGTTTACCAGCACGCACGTTGCTAGTTCCATTGGCGCCACCAATCACCGCTGCGCGTGTTCCCCAGATAGCTGCATCCATTTCTTGCGCCCGACGTGTCCCAAACTCCATCAAGAGTTCATCTTCAATAACCGAACGAATACGAGCTGCCTTAGTCGCCACCAAGGTCTGGTAGTTGACGATGTTCAAAAGAGCCGTTTCGACCAATTGACATTGGGCTAGAGGGCCTTCCACCTGCACAATCGGTTCATTAGCAAAAACCAAGTCCCCTTCTTGGGCAGAACGAACGGTCAACTCCAACTTGAAATTTCGAAGGTAATCCAAGAATTCCCCATGATAGCCTAGCGACTCCAAATAGGCAATATCACTATCTGAAAAACGCAAATCTTCAAGATAGCTTACAATTCTTTCCAAACCTGCAAAAACTGCATAACCATTCTTAAAAGGCTGTTGGCGGAAATACACCTCAAAGACCGCCTTTTTATTGTGAATCCCTTGGTCAAAGTAAACCTGCATCA
>CAUQIP010000053.1:0-6387 GCA_963518235.1 uncultured Streptococcus sp.
CAGCTAAATTCTCTAAATCAGCTGAAGAAGCTATCACTGCTAAAGGTGGTTCAGTTGAAGTCATCTAAGTGAGGTGACCTATGTTTTTTAAATTATTAAAAGATGCATTTAAGGTGAAACAAGTACGGTCGAAGATTTTATTTACGATCTTCATCATTCTTGTTTTCCGCATTGGGACCACGATTACAGTGCCTGGTGTAAATGCGAAAATTCTGAACAACCTTCAAGATGTGTCCTTCTTGAACATGCTCAGTTTGGTTTCTGGGAATGCCATGAGGAACTTCTCAGTTTTCGCATTAGGGGTTAGCCCATACATTACAGCTTCGATCGTCGTGCAACTTTTGCAAATGGATCTGTTGCCTAAGTTTGTTGAATGGGGCAAACAAGGGGAAGTTGGTCGAAGAAAGCTCAACCAAGCAACACGCTATATTTCTTTGGTTCTAGCCTTTGTTCAATCCATCGGGATTACAGCCACCTTCCACACTTTGTCTCAGGCGAAATTAGTCGCAACTCCAAATACCAAGACCTATCTATTAATCGGTGCGATTCTGACGACCGGTTCCATGATTGTGACTTGGCTTGGAGAACAAATCACAGATAAAGGGTACGGTAATGGTGTTTCAATGATTATCTTTGCAGGGATTGTGTCATCAATTCCTGAGATGATTAAAGAAATCTATGAAAATGCATTTGTGAATGTTCGTTCTGGTCAAATGACCAATTCCCTCATTTTTGTTGGGGTATTAATCCTTGCTGTCTTGGTTATTGTTTACTTTACAACCTTTGTGGAGCAAGCACAATACAAGATTCCAATCCAATATACAAAGATTGCACAAGGAGCTCCATCAAGTTCTTACCTACCTTTGAAAGTAAACCCAGCAGGAGTTATTCCTGTCATCTTCGCTAGTTCGATTACAGCAGCGCCTGCTGCAATTTTCCAAGTGATTAGCGCTATGGGTTACAATGCAGGATGGGTGAAAACAGCTCAAGCCATGTTGGCTACAAACACACCAACTGGTGTGGCAATGTATGCCTTATTGATCATTCTCTTCACCTTCTTCTACACGTTTGTTCAGATCAATCCTGAAAAAACGGCAGAAAACCTTCAAAAGAGTGGTGCCTATATCCCAGGCGTCCGCCCTGGTAAGGGGACAGAAGAGTTTATGTCTCGTTTGCTACGTCGTTTAGCAAGCGTCGGATCAGTATTCCTTGGCTTTATTACCATCATTCCAATCCTGGCTCGAGATTTATTTGGTTTGACAGATGCAGTTGCTCTTGGAGGAACTAGTTTGTTAATCATTATTTCAACAGGTATTGAGGGAATGAAACAATTAGAAGGCTACTTATTAAAACGTAAGTATGTCGGATTTATGGACACAACAACAGAATAGAATAAGGTTGACTTTGTCAGCCTTCTATTTTGTTTTTAAATGGAAATAGGAATTCGCTCCTGCTTCCATTTAAAAACAAAATAAGGAGAATTCATCATGAATCTTTTAATTATGGGGTTGCCTGGAGCAGGTAAAGGAACTCAAGCAGCTAAAATCGTTGAAGAGTTTCACGTAGCGCATATCTCCACTGGAGATATGTTCCGCGCAGCGATGGCTAACCAAACTGAAATGGGTGTGCTTGCAAAATCATACATTGATAAAGGTGAGTTGGTACCAGATGAAGTAACCAATGGAATTGTAAAAGAACGCCTTGCTCAAGATGATATTAAAGAAACAGGTTTCTTGTTAGACGGATATCCACGTACCATTGAGCAAGCTCATGCTTTAGATAAAACATTGGCTGAACTTGGTATTGAGCTTGAAGGTGTTATCAACATCGAAGTAAATCCAGACAGTCTTTTAGAGCGTTTGAGCGGACGTATCATTCATCGTCAAACTGGAGAAACTTTCCATAAAGTATTCAATCCACCAGTTGATTACAAAGAGGAAGATTACTACCAACGTGAAGATGATAAACCTGAGACAGTAAAACGTCGTTTGGATGTTAATATTGCTCAAGGGGAACCCATCATTGCTCACTATCGTTCCAAAGGTTTGGTTCATGATATTGAAGGTAATCAAGATATCAATGATGTCTTCTCAGATATCGAAAAAGTATTGACAAATTTGAAATAAAGCATTTTTTACACTTGCAAAAATCCGCTACAAATGTTATACTGAAATAGTCTGACTTATAATTGTTGTCTCTGTGTCTAGAGGCATCGAATCGAAATTTATGGAGGTGCTTTTGCGTGGCAAAAGACGATGTGATTGAAGTTGAAGGCAAAGTAGTTGATACAATGCCGAATGCAATGTTTACGGTTGAACTTGAAAATGGACATCAGATTTTAGCAACAGTTTCTGGTAAAATTCGTAAAAACTATATTCGTATTTTAGCGGGAGATCGTGTTACTGTCGAAATGAGTCCATATGACTTGACACGTGGACGTATCACTTACCGCTTTAAATAATCGAAAAACTTGGAGGGATAAGAAATGAAAGTAAGACCATCGGTCAAACCAATTTGCGAATACTGTAAAGTTATTCGTCGTAATGGTCGTGTTATGGTAATTTGCCCAGCAAATCCAAAACACAAACAACGTCAAGGATAAGATAGAAAGGAGAAAACATGGCTCGTATTGCTGGAGTTGACATTCCAAATGACAAACGCGTAGTAATCTCATTGACTTATGTTTATGGTATCGGACTTGCAACATCTAAGAAAATTTTGGCTGCTGCTGGAATCTCAGAAGATGTTCGTGTACGTGATCTTACATCAGATCAAGAAGATGCTATCCGTCGTGAAGTGGATGCAATCAAAGTTGAAGGTGACCTTCGTCGTGAAGTAAACTTGAACATCAAACGTTTGATGGAAATCGGTTCATACCGTGGTATCCGTCACCGTCGTGGACTTCCTGTCCGTGGACAAAACACTAAAAACAACGCTCGCACTCGTAAAGGTAAAGCTGTTGCGATTGCTGGTAAGAAAAAATAATATAGGAGGTAAAAGTCTTGGCTAAACCAACACGTAAACGTCGTGTGAAAAAGAATATCGAATCTGGTATTGCTCATATTCACGCTACATTTAATAACACTATTGTTATGATTACTGATGTGCATGGTAATGCAATTGCTTGGTCATCAGCTGGTGCTCTTGGTTTCAAAGGTTCTCGTAAATCTACACCATTCGCTGCTCAAATGGCTTCTGAAGCTGCTGCTAAATCTGCACAAGAACACGGTCTTAAATCAGTTGAAGTTACTGTAAAAGGTCCAGGTTCTGGTCGTGAGTCAGCTATTCGTGCGCTTGCTGCCGCTGGTCTAGAAGTAACAGCAATTCGTGATGTGACTCCAGTGCCACACAATGGTGCTCGTCCTCCAAAACGTCGCCGTGTATAATCATCGCATTACACTGCTTTTCGTTTAAGAGGGAGTAACTAAATGATCGAGTTTGAAAAACCAAATATAACAAAAATTGATGAAAATAAAGATTATGGCAAGTTTGTAATCGAACCACTTGAACGTGGCTACGGTACAACTCTTGGTAACTCTCTTCGTCGTGTACTTCTAGCTTCTCTACCAGGAGCAGCTGTGACATCTATCAACATTGATGGTGTGTTACATGAGTTTGACACAGTTCCAGGTGTTCGTGAAGACGTGATGCAAATCATTCTGAACATTAAAGGAATTGCAGTGAAATCGTACGTTGAAGACGAAAAAATCATCGAACTGGATGTTGAAGGTCCTGCTGAAGTAACAGCTGGTGACATTTTGACAGATAGCGATATTGAAATTGTAAATCCAGATCATTATCTCTTTACAATCGGTGAAGGTTCTTCTCTAAAAGCGACTATGACTATTAACAGTGGTCGTGGATATGTACCTGCTGATGAAAATAAAAAAGATAATGCACCAGTTGGAACACTTGCTGTAGATTCTATTTATACACCAGTTACAAAAGTCAACTATCAAGTGGAACCTGCTCGTGTAGGTAGCAATGATGGATTTGACAAATTAACCCTTGAAATCTTAACAAATGGAACAATTATTCCAGAAGATGCTTTAGGGCTTTCAGCACGTATTTTGACAGAACATCTTGATTTGTTTACAAATCTTACTGAGATTGCTAAGTCAACTGAAGTGATGAAAGAAGCTGATACTGAATCTGACGACCGTATTTTGGATCGTACGATTGAGGAACTGGACTTGTCTGTGCGTTCATACAACTGTTTGAAACGTGCCGGTATCAATACTGTGCATGATTTGACAGAAAAATCTGAAGCAGAGATGATGAAAGTACGAAATCTTGGACGCAAGAGTTTGGAAGAAGTGAAACTCAAACTCATTGATTTGGGTCTTGGATTAAAAGATAAATAAAGGAGGAATACATGGCTTACCGTAAACTAGGACGCACTAGCTCACAACGTAAAGCGATGCTTCGCGATTTGACTACAGATCTTATCATCAATGAAGCAATTGTAACAACTGAAGCACGTGCGAAAGAAATCCGTAAATCAGTTGAAAAAATGATTACTTTGGGTAAACGTGGTGATTTGCATGCACGTCGTCAAGCTGCTGCATTCGTACGTAACGAAGTTGCATCACAAAACTTTGATGAAGAAACAGGTAAATACTCAGAAACAACTGCACTTCAAAAATTGTTCTCTGAATTAGCACCTCGTTATGCTGAGCGCAATGGTGGATATACTCGTATCCTTAAAACTGAACCACGTCGTGGTGATGCTGCGCCAATGGCTATCATCGAATTGGTATAATATCATCAATTTTGTTGAGTGTTATGATGATGGAATACACTGTTATTCTTAGTCTAGCTCTGGTCTACCGCTGGGGATTTTCCCCAGCGGGAACACTCATCATATTGAATGAATGGTAGACGCTTGTTTACGAAATTGCTTTAATTTAAAACAATTTCGTAAGCAGGCGTTTTGTCTTGCTTTTCATGAGTAGTCGAGAATAGCAAAAAATGATATAATGGAACCCATATCTCCAATAGAAGAAAAAGGATTCAATGACAAAACAACAAGCAATTAAATTACTAAAAGAGAAGTACCTTAGTAATATGAAAGAGGATTCGGAACTCTTTGTCGGAGTTGAATTAGAGTTTCCGATTGTAGAAACAAATGGAAACAAAACAAATATAGAGGTGACGAAAAATCTTTTTCGAACCTTAGCCAACTTATCAGATTTTGAAGTTGAAAAAATAGATGACGATCAAAATCCCATTCAATTGATTCACTGCTCTTCTAAAGATCGTATTCTATTCGAGTTGAGTTACAATACAATTGAATTTGCATTTGAGAGAGCTCATTCTATAAATGAGGTAGCCAAACGTTTTGAGGCCTATTTAAAGATCATTCAACCGATTTTGCAAGAAAATAATCACGAAATCCAAGGGCGCGGAATCCATCCTTTGTGGAAAGAAAATGATAATAGCCCAGTGAAAATCGAACGATACAAGATGTTAATGGCTTTCCTTGCAATGAATGGTACAGGGATGAAAACACACTCCTATCCTTCGTACGGAGCATTTATATGCGGAAACCAGGTTCAATTGGATGTAAGGCGCGATAACTATCTTCGCATCATTAATGCATTTAATAAAATTGAAGCAGTAAAAGCATATTTGTTTTCTAACTCAGAATTTTCAGCAGAGGTTTGGGATACAAAAATTGCCAGAGATATTTTCTGGGAAGAATCCTTACATGGTTATTATAAGGAAAATGTAGGGATTTATCCTAAGGACTACCAAAGCGAAGAAGAGTTTTTTAATAATCTCGCTAGAACAGCTATTTTTACGGCAATTAGAGAGGGCAAATCATATTATTTTAAACCAATTCGAGTGGAAAACTATCTAGATCAAAAAGAAATTACGGCCTATACGGCTGATGGAAATGAGAAGATCATTAACCCTGTAAAAGAAGATCTAAAACAACATCGAAGTTACCAATTTCAAGATTTAACTGCTCGTGGGACTGTGGAATTTAGAAGCGTTTGTACACAACCATTAGAAACCACCTTTGCCCCGATAGCCTTTGAGTTGGGCTTGTTTGTAGAATTAGAAAAACTGGAAAACTATTTAGAAGAATGTTCATTTTTTAAAAATGAAGAACAGGACTATCGAAAACTTAGAAAGAAATATTCAAAGAAAAATCTAAGTGAAAAGGAAAAAGAAGCGATACAATCCTTTTCAAAAGATCTTCTGGACATAGCTAAAGCAGGATTAATTAAAAGAGGTTATGGAGAAGAAAAATTTCTCATCATTAACAAAGAACTAGACTAATAGAAAAGCCTGTAATACAGGCTTTTCTTTGTTTATTTCAAAAAAACTTTCAAAAAAATAAATTTTTTTGAGAAAAAGTGTTGACAGTAAGGGTAGGTC
>CAUQIP010000054.1:0-4948 GCA_963518235.1 uncultured Streptococcus sp.
ATTGAGGATATTGACCTTATCTAACTCATGAAAGCAAATCTTGTGTGGTGGTTTGACCAATCACTACTAGCTCAGATTAAATAAAATATAAAAAGCAACAGCTGAAATAGTTGTTGCTTTTTAGGTAGCTAGGATTCTATCCTAGGTTTTATCTCTTATTTCTCAACGCGTGATTTGTTGGCGATATCAGCTAGGATAGCTTGAACAAAGTCATCAACTGAGACAGTTTGTGTTTCTTTTTGTCCGTAACGACGAACGTTGACTGTTCCGTCTTCCATTTCCTTGTCTCCAACGATTAATTGGTAAGGAATCTTGCTTGTTTGTGAAGCACGGATCTTGAACTGCATTTTTTCATTGCGCTCATCTACATCTGCACGGACACCGCGGTCACGGAGTTTTTTAGCTACTTCCCATGCGTAGTCCACGTGTTTTTCGTTAGATACTGGGATGAGGGTTACTTGGTGTGGTGCAAGCCAAGTTGGGAAGGCACCCTTGTAGTTCTCAATCAAGATAGCTGTGAAGCGTTCCATAGTTGAGATAACTCCACGGTGAATCATAACTGGACGGTGCTCTTCGCCATCAGCTCCGATGTATTTGAGGTCGAAACGTTCTGGAAGCAAGAAGTCAAGCTGGATAGTAGAAAGGGTTTCTTCTTTACCAAGAGCGGTCTTAACTTGAATATCCAATTTTGGTCCGTAGAAGGCTGCTTCACCTTCGGCTTCAAAGTAGTCCACGCCCATTTCATCAAGGGCTGCACGAAGCATGGTTTGGGCATTTTCCCACATTTCATCGTTATCAAAGTACTTGTGAGTATCTTGAGGGTCACGAAGAGAGAGGCGGAAGCGGTATTCATTCAAGTTGAAATCTTCATAAACATCGATAATCAACTGAAGGGCACGTTGGAATTCTTCTTGGATTTGTTCTGGAGTAACGAAGAGGTGACCGTCGTTGAGCGACATCTCACGCACGCGTTGAAGACCAGTCAGAGCACCAGATTTTTCATAACGGTGCATCATACCGATTTCAGCGATACGGATTGGCAATTCACGGTATGAGTGAACATGGTGTTTGAAGACTTGGATGTGGTGCGGACAGTTCATTGGACGAAGGACAAATTCTTCCCCGTCACCCATGTCCATAGTTGGGAACATGTCTTCTTGGTAATGATCCCAGTGACCAGAAGTCTTGTAAAGTTCAACAGAAGCAAGTGGTGGAGTATAAACGTGTTGGTAGCCAGAAGCCAACTCCTTGTCAACGATATAGCGTTCCAATTCACGACGGATAGTCGCACCATTTGGCAACCAGAATGGAAGCCCTTGACCAACCTCTTGAGAAATCATGAATAAATCAAGCTCTTTACCAAGCTTACGGTGGTCACGTTCCTTAGCTTCTTCACGCATTTGAAGGTAGTTTTTCAAGTCTTTCTTGTCAAACCAAGCTGTACCGTAGATACGTTGCATCATAGCGTTGTCGCTATTTCCACGCCAGTAAGCACCTGCTACATGGAGAAGGTGGAAGATTTGGATACGACCTGTTGATGGGACGTGAGGGCCACGGCAAAGGTCTACATACTCACCTTGACGATAGATAGTCAAACCACCTTCGTCTTCTGAGTGTTCTTCAATCAATTCTAATTTGTAAGGGTCATTTTTGAAGATTTCACGCGCCTCGTCTTTAGTCACCTCTTCGCGAATAGATGGGAAGTTTTCTTTGACAATTTTTTGCATTTCTTCTTCGATACGAGGTAGGTCTTCGTTAGAGATTTGACCAGCTGTGTTGTCAGTATCGTAGTAGAAGCCGTCTTCGATGGCTGGACCAACTCCCAAGTGAATGTCTGGGAAAAGACGACGAGCTGCTTGGGCGAACAAGTGAGCAGCTGAGTGACGCAAGATTGGAAGGGCATCTTCGTGATCAGGTGTCACGATTTCGATGCTTCCATCTTCAGTGATAGCACGAGTAGTGTCGATGAGTTTGCCGTTGAATTTACCAGCCAAGGCTTTTTTAGCTAGGGAATTGCTGATAGATTGGGCAATTTCAAAAGTTGTAACGCCAGATTCGAATTCACGAACAGCGCCATCTGGGAAAGTAATGTTAATCATGATGTTCTCCTTACTTATATTATTGACGAATGTTTTAACCCTATTCTGAAAACAGGGACAGAGGACTGTGAAAGCTAGAAAAACAAAAAGCGACATCCTCGAAAGGACGTCGCAACGTGGTTCCACCTTCATTTATGTTCCTCAAAAAAGAGGGACACCTCTGATTGGCTCTAACGTGGCCACCGTTTTATGTTTTCATAAAAAACTCAAGAGTAGTATCAGTTTAGGCCTTCTATGCGTTTCCAGCAACCACGCACTCTCTAGTAGAAAGGGACTAAGTGACTTGTCTCTATGGATTATTATAGCATGATTGTGAAAATTTTCAAGATTTTTGTAGATTTTTTTGAATTTCCTTGTTGGAAAGGTGTTGGTAATAATTCATAATATCAGAAGAAGTTGACGATTTTCATTATGCTAGTGAACCACAAAGAAAGTAAATCTATTGACAAAGAAGTTAGTTATTGGTAGAATAGGGATTGTCGTAAAGACAAATAACTTCTTCTTGGTTGCAGGCATGCCAACCTGTCACTCGGATGAAGCCAAATAAAAAGGAGAAAATCATGGCAATCTCAAAAGAGAAAAAAAATGAAATCATTGCACAATATGCACGTCACGAAGGTGATACAGGTTCAGTAGAGGTTCAAGTTGCTGTCCTTACTTGGGAAATCAACCACCTTAACGAACACATCAAACAACACAAAAAAGACCACGCTACTTACCGTGGATTGATGAAGAAAATCGGTCGCCGTCGTAACTTGCTTGCATACTTGCGTAAAAACGACGTTAACCGTTACCGTGAGTTGATCAACTCTCTAGGACTTCGTCGCTAATCTGCTTTATTTTCCACTTACATTGCGTTGTCACCTTACCTCGATATACTCAAGTATAATCTTCGGTTACGGTTCCTAGCACTGTAAGGTAAAATAAACCAGAAAGATCTCCCTTGGGCTGACCTGACACATAGCAGTTTAGTTAAATGGGTTAATATTAGCGAGCCAATTCGTTTGGCTCGCTTTTTTCATTGTTTAGTTTTCCGATGAAATTATAATAAATGTCAATCTGAATAATACGATTACGTTTCGTACCAGTTGGTTTATGAATCACAATCTTGTCAATCAGCTCATTTACTATCTCAACTGTTAATTCTGGTAGCTCTGTATATTTGGAAATTCTTGCCATAAACTTGGAGATATTAAGGCTGTCTTCTTGTTGTTTGGCGAGTTTTTCGGTTAAGTCAGAAATGGAAGTTTGAAGTTGTTTCTGTTCTTCTTCATAGCTCTGACTTAGTTTCATAAAGCGTTCATCTGAAATTTTACCAAGTAGATTATCTTCATAAAGCTTCTGAATAATGGTGTCAATCTCTTTAGAACGTTGTTCATCTTTTTGGAGTTGCTGGTGCTGGCGCTTGTTATCTCTAGTGAATTGCGCTTGACTTTGTTGCTCCAACTTTTTCAAAAAGGCTTCTTGGTTGAAGTGGACTTCCTGAATGGTTTGGCGGAGCTTGCCACTTATAATCTCAATCAGGGCGGATTTTTGAATGTAATGCGGATTTTCGCAACCATCAATCGGATTACGGTAACCAGAACACTTATAATGGTCATGATTAAGTCCGTTTTTCTCTTGTGGGCAAAAATAATGTTTTCGCCCACAAGTTCCACAAAAAACTAATCCAGCAAACAAGTTTTCGTGACCAGACCGATTTTTATACCGTTTATTAGACCGCTTATGACTCCTCATCTTCTGAACAATATCAAAAGTTTCTTGGTCAATTATCGCTTCATGAGTATTTTTGAAAATTAACCAACCTTCCTTCGGATTATCCACCTTACGCTTATCTTTGTAAGACTTTGTCCGTGTTCGAAGATTGACCGTATGCCCGAGATATTCTTCACGTCCTAAGATAGCGCTTAGGGTTTCCCGCGTCCAAAAATAAGGCAAAGTTTCCACATTTGAACTGGAGGAAATAGGTTTTAATCCGATTTCTATTCGGTGACGGTCTGGTTTAAAAATTTTGTCATTTTCTAACCCTTTCGCAATCTCCGAAAGACTTTTTCCGCTTTTCGCTTCTTGAAAAATCCGTTTCACAACTTCACTGGCAACTGAGTCAATAATCCAATTTTTAGGATTATTTGAATCTTTGAGATAGCCGTAAGGTGGGTTAGTAGTCACTCGCTCACCAGCTTTGGCTTTAGCTTGAACCACCGCCCGAATCTTCTTGCTGGTATCTGCCGCATACATTTCATCCATTAGACTCTTGATTGGCAAGAAAATTGAGTTAGTTTCATTAGGTTTATTTGAATCTACGCCATCATTTAAGGCGATAAAGCGAACATCAAAACTAGGAAAAGTGATTTCCGTTAGTTGACCAACCTTGATATAAGAGCGACCCAAACGACTTAAATCCTTAACGACAAAGTTTGAAACTTGCCGATTTTCTACCAAACGCAGAGCTTCTGAAATTGCTGGACGGTCAAAATTTGTGCCGCTGAAACCATCATCAACGAAAAGAACTGGATTTGGTAGTTTTTCTCTCGCTACCACATCAAGAAGAATATTCTTCTGATTAATAATTGAGTTACTATCTCCGTCCAGCCCGTCATCTTGACTTAGGCGACAATATACCACTGTTATATCTAAAAGTTTGGAAGTATCTACTTGTCTATAATCTGAAATTGTCAAAGTTCTGTTCATGTGTTTTTCTCCTTTTGGAGTTCACACACCTTATACCTCTATTATACCATTTTTGCTACTGTTAAAGTAGTGATTTATCGCTTAAAATCAACCTTTCTAGGACATTGGTAACTTCTCAAAGTAACTTCCATTTGCCCAACCGAAGTGGAAATTAGTCT
>CAUQIP010000055.1:0-4263 GCA_963518235.1 uncultured Streptococcus sp.
TATCAGACTAACTTCCACTTCTACTAGCGGTGGAACTTAGTTTGGGAATTTACCGAAAAGCCTCTGGATTAGCACAGGCTATCATTATAGAAAGGAAAGGCAAGCACCGTCTTCTGCTTACCTTTTCATAATTTTTAGAAATAAGTTAAAAGTGGCAAGCTGTTGTAAAACATATGGACTAGAGTAGAAACCCATAGGTTTTGGCTTTTTTTATAAGCAAAGCCCAGCAACAAACCACCAAGTAGATAATAGAAAAACGAAGGCACATCATAAGGTTCATGCATGAAAGAAAAGAGAGAGGAAGTCAGTACAAGCCCCAGCCAAGAATTATCAAAAACTGCACCTTGAAGAAGCCCTCTAAACATGAATTCCTCCTGGATAGGTGCCAAAACTGTAGCACTAACAATAAAAGAAATCGAAAGTCCTTTACTAGCTTCCTCAAGGTGTTGATCCGAAGCACCAGAAACAACTGAGAAAAAAGCATGATAGCTAATACTTACAAGCACAGTGAGAAGAAAAATTCCAATGAACAGCAAGAGTTGTTTCCTGCTTAACATCCCAAAAGAAATCATGTCAAACCATTTCGCATAGCCAAAACTAAGGAAAAGCAAGAGACTCTTTATAATAATGAATGTGTACTGGTGTTGAAAATAATCCCCTTGATTGACGGAATATCCCGCTGTACCAATGATTGCAAATACTAAAAATCCCAAAAACAAGGCATGACACTTATTGAAAATGGCCATAAAGCTATCCTCCTCACCAAACAGACTTCCTACACGTCATTCTTTAGATCTAGTCTTTCCAAAACAAACCATTTGAGTAACCAAAATCCGACCACATAGCCAGCCCCTAAGAATATAGCCATTAAAGCTAGCATGGAATTTAGGGAATTAAAGACCACCGCAGATACAAAGGTTAGCACAAAAACATTAAAGGCAATGGTGTCAGAAGCCAAGACCAGAATATAGGGCGTCAACCGGTCTAAAGTTTTGGAATCTAGGAAAAATAAGTGTTTATACATGATGACCTCCTCTTATCAGACTATAGACTAGCCGCAAGTTCTTCCCTACTTTTTATAATACTTCAAGCCCCAAATGAGTAGAAGCATAATAATCAAGCAGAGAATAGCGCCAATATAGGCAATTAGTTGTTGGTAAGATTCTCCTGCTGTGACACCTCTATACAAACAAATAATAGACATAAAACCTGTCAAGCCGATGAACATGAGTTGATTGGTTCTAGGACTAACCAAATCATCATCTTCAAACTTTCTTATCCTCATTTCTCTAGTGAGATAAACAGTGACCAAAATAGAAGCCAAGTTAATAACCACTAAAAGAAATTGGAAAACCAAGGAAAAATTTAAAAACTGACGAGATAGAAATAGATAAGTAGAGACAAGTAAAGGCAACTGACCTAAGAACAATCTCGCAAGGAAGATGTCCCGTTTTTTAGCAAGAAAAGTTTTCATTTCTTTGCTCCTTTCTTTTTAGTTAAAGCAAGATAGATCATAACCGCAATCATATAGGCTATGGTATAAAATAGATGATACCAAATACTCTCCCTAAGCGGATAAAGAAGGATAGACATAATCAGATACAGAACGAAAATGATCAGTATTTTTTTCTTCATAAGATTTCCTCCTAAATGTATGCTTTATCTTAGTTAAGCTACAACCTTTACACTGCTAGTATAGCACTCATTTTGACCTTGGATCACTCAAATCACAAATGGTCATCAAAACATCTTGAATTGTAAAAAATTTAAAAAAGCAAGCATGAAAAACATACTTGCCCTTTACACCATATTGATACCAACTTAATTTGTAGATTTTTTTATCCTGCTATCACATATCATTTTGACAGGCGAAACAATATTAAAGAAACCCCCTGTAGATTAAACTAGCGATAAAAAGTCTTTTTGTCTAATTAGATCTATCTTTATTCTTCTTTGGAGATTTTAAAATTTTTTCCCTAATTAAAGAAGTAATAAAAGAAACAAACATGCCAACAACAAAAACAATAAGAAAACTTTTGAAATCCATAATTACCTCCAAGTACAGTTCCTCTACTTACAGGCTCAAGCCTTTAAGCAAGCATAATAGGCAATGGTAACATTGTTTTTATATTCACGAGGAATACCTCTTTTTACTTTCGTCCTATTACAAGCTTAATAAGGTTAGTATACTACTATTTTTTAAAATTTTCCATCCAAATCATAAATGGTCATCAAAACATCTTGAATTGTTAAAAAATTTAAAAAGCAAGCGTGAAAAACATACTTGCCCAAGGGGAATTTAACAATGTGAAAATACATCGAAAGCTATTCAGCCTTACTTCCGTCTGTTCTCATATATTCTCATGATTGCAACAAGAATAGCAGCTGTCCCACTTGCCAAAGCGATAAGGGTAATGATAATGTTGAGGATTTCAGGCGTACTCCCTATTCTGTTGATAAGACGGAGTAGGGATATAACTGTCAACTGAATCAGGAGTATTGATTCTACTCTTACCATTGAAGTAAGTCTGTTTTCAACTGCATATAAAAAGGCTGGTAGCAAAACACAAGCTATAGCAATCACAAACAGATTGCCCCCTGTTTCTTCTCCCTTGTTCACCACGGAAATCATGAGAAGATTCGATGCTATGATTAACGTAGAACAGATGATAAAAAAGGATTTCTTATTCATTTAATATACCTCGCATACTATAGTATTTTAATTGATGACTTTAGGCAGTACTTCTTTCCACAAATCTTCTAATCATCAACTGACATCGAGTGAATCGTTAAAACCTGACGAAAGATTTGATTTTGACAGGTGGTATTTAGACTGGTATTAGGATGGCTTTCCACAATTTTCATGACGGTATAGAGACCAACTCCTCTCTCCTCCCCTTTAGAACTGGCTCCAAAGGAGAAGATTTCAGAAATATCGATGCCCTCTTCTTTGATGGAGTTTTCGATGATAAAGGTCTCCTGTGCTCCATTTTTTAAAAAGGCGATTGAAACATGAGGTTGACTAGCCTCTGCACTGGCTTCAATAGCATTGTCACAAAGGATAGACACAATGGTTAGAAAGTCAAGCAAGCTCATCCCCTCAACCTGAATCTCCTCAGGAACTTCGACATTAAAGACAATGTTCTTATCTCTAGCTTTTAGAAATTTCCCTGCTAGAAGACTTTTGAGGGCACGGTCCCGAATATTCACCAATCTGCCAAGGTCATATTTGTTGTCCTGCAATTTCTGACTAGAATCCTTTAAGACCGAGTCGTAGACCTCTTTTATATGCTCCATATCCTCCTCTTCAATGCCCAGACGTAAGCTGGTTAAGAGGTTGGTGTAGTCATGGCGAAAACTCCGCACTTCCTTGTAAAGCTCCTCTATATGCCGACTATATCGCTCCATATCTCTGTAGCGCAAGGCATGTTCTTGGTCCAATCTCTCATGGAGTTTGTCCTTCAAATAGGTATCCAATTTCTTAATAATTCCCATAAAAAAGAGGAGGTAAAACACTAGAATCAGATGGCGAACAGTCTTTGATTGGATATCGTATGCATATTCAAAGTAAGACAGATTTTCCATGACTAGAAAGTAAGCCCCCATTATCCAGTTAATCTTAGTCAGGGACTGTTGAAAACCTTTATCGAGAAACTCCTTTCTCAATCTAGTAAAATCATAGTCCAACCATTTCAAAAAGACTAATACTATGAAGCAAACGAATAGCATAATCAACAAAAAGAGAGGATTTCCATCTCCATCTACAATCCCTTGCCCCAAAAACGGAAACACAAAATAGGAAACACTTCTGTAAAAGATATCCATCAATACAATTGGAAAGAGACCATAAAAGAAAAGGAGTTTTTTAGGAAGCTCTCTTAACAATAAGAGAGATAAGCTGATGCCGAACAAGGGTTCTATAAAGTATGACAGATAGTCAGTCAAGACTAAAAATTTAAAAGTTGTAACAATTGCTGCTAGAAGAAATTTTAGAAGAAAGGCCTTAAAAATTCTATCGAAAGTGAGACTAATTCCATCTACCTTAAAGAACATGATAATTTCTAGCCCAATAATAGCTAGTGAATACAATATCATCCAAAAAATATACATAAATTCTCCTCACTCAGTGTAAGTTATTGATAGCTTCAGACACTTCCCTGACCTTATAACGCGCTATCATACAGCTTCCACCATTGGGAAAGTAAAGAAGTTTTTCTTTCTTATCCAAACGAACTACATTGGCAGGATTGATGAGAAAAGAGC
>CAUQIP010000056.1:0-4057 GCA_963518235.1 uncultured Streptococcus sp.
GAGCAATTCTTCTGAGATTGCCCCACGACTGTTTAAAACAATATTGGCTCCTGCTTGAGCAAACTTGTGGGCAATGGCAAGACCAATTCCACGACTCGAACCTGTAATAAAGATATTTTTATTTTTTAGTTGCATTCTTTTCTCCTGTTTCCTCTTGTATTTATGGGAGAAGGGATTACTTGTTTTCTAGAAGAGCTTCCAAGCTCGCCTGATCTTCAACAGTGGCTAGTTTAGCTGTCTTATCAATCTTTTTCACAAAACCTGACAAAACTTTCCCTGGTCCAATCTCGATAAAGTTTGTTATGCCTGCTTCTTGCATAACTGCAATACTTTCATAGAAACGCACGGGTTCCTTGACCTGACGCGTCAAGAGTTGAGCAATGTCTTCTTTTAGCATGATTGCAGCTTCTGTATTGCCAACCAGAGGATAAGTAAAATCTGAAAAACTTATCTGAGCTAGAGTTTCAGCTAGTTTCTGACTAGCAGGCTCAAGGAGAGCGGTATGAAAAGGTCCTGAAACCTTGAGAGGAATCAAGCGTTTGGCACCTGCTTCCTGCAAGAGTTCAACAGCTTGATCAACTGCAACCACTTCTCCACCAATCACGATTTGTGCAGGCGTATTATAGTTGGCTGGGGTAACCACTCCAAGTTCAGAAGCCTTTTTACAAGCTTCTTCAATGACCTCTACTGGCGTATTGAGAACTGCGACCATCTTGCCAGAGCCAGAAGGAGCCGCTTCTTCCATAAAAGCTCCACGCTTAGCTACCAAGGCAACCGCATCTTCAAAATCCAAGGCACCGCTGGCCACCAAGGCAGAATATTCCCCAAGAGACAAACCAGCAAGCATATCAGGCTGATAGCCCTTTTCTTGCAATAAACGATAAATAGCAACTGAAGTCGCTAAAATGGCTGGTTGCGTATAGCGGGTCTGATTGAGTTTTTCTTCTTCCCTATCAATGAGATGACGCAAATCATAACCGAGTACCTGACTCGCTTGATCAATCGTTTCTTTGACAATAGGGTAGTGATCATAGAGATCACGGCCCATACCTAGATACTGGGCACCTTGGCCAGCAAATAAAAAGGCTGTTTTAGTCATTTCTTACAACTCCTGCCCAACGAGAGGCTTCTTCTTGAATTTTCTTAGCTGCTCCGTAATACAAATCTTTTAGGATTTCTTCAACGGTTTCTTCTTTGGAAACAAGGCCTGCAATTTGACCTGCCATAACAGAGCCACCATCCACATCTCCGTGAACAACCGCTTTGGCTAGAGCACCTGCTCCCATTTGTTCAAAAATTTCCAAATCTGGATTTTCTTGTTTAAAGGCATCTTTTTCAGCTTGTTCAAAATCACGAGTCAACTGATTTTTAATCGCACGAACTGCATGCCCAAAGTGTTGAGCTGAAATCGTAGTATCAATATCTCTAGCTTTTAAAATTTTCGCCTTATAATTTGGATGAGCATTAGACTCTTTTGCAACAACAAAACGAGTTCCAACCTGAATAGCTTCTGCACCTAGCATAAAGCCAGCCGCAGCACCTTCACCATCCGCAATCCCTCCTGCAGCAATAACAGGAATAGATACAGCAGCAGCAACCTGACGCACCAAGGTCATGGTTGTTAATTTCCCAATATGTCCCCCAGCTTCCATTCCTTCTGCAATGACAGCGTCCGCGCCTATTTTTTCCATGCGTTTAGCTAGGGCAACACTTGGCACAACAGGAATAACTGTAATACCAGCTTCATGGAAACGTTCCATGTATTTACTTGGATTTCCTGCGCCTGTTGTAACTACCTTAACACCTTCCTCGATAACGAGGTCTACAATATCTTCCACAAAGGGAGACAAAAGCATGATGTTGACACCGAAGGGTTTATCAGTCAATGATTTGATTTTATCAATATTTGCCTTGACAACTTCTTTAGGGGCATTCCCCCCACCGATAATCCCTAGTCCTCCAGCCTTAGAAACAGCTCCTGCCAAATCACCATCAGCAACCCAAGCCATTCCTCCTTGAAAGATAGGATAATCAATGTTCAATAATTCTGTAATACGTGTTTTCATAGTGCCTCCATCGTTTCTTGCTTACGTAATAGTTCGATACTGCCATAATTTGAAAATCAAACTATTGCCTAAACAAGAGGGAGCGGGTTTCCCTACTCCTTCTATCTTATATTCTGCTTATTTTGTTTGCTCTTCAACGTAGGCAACCAAGTCACCAACTGTTTTCAAGTCATCTTCTGCTTCGATTTGGATATCAAAAGCATCTTCGATTTCTGAGATTACTTGGAACAAGTCCAATGAATCTGCGTCCAAATCATCAAAAGTTGATTCAAGTGTTACTTCTGATGCGTCTTTTCCAAGTTCTTCAACGATAATTTCTTGTACTTTTTCAAATACTGCCATGATAGGACTCCTTTAAAATAAATAGTTTTTTATAACAATGTGTTCACCACATGATTACCTAAATTGTAAGAATGAGCGTGCCCCAGGTCAAGCCTCCACCGAAGCCTGATAGCAGAACAGTCTGGCTACCATCTAAATGGATGAGGCCTTGTTCTACACACTCTGAAAGTAAAATCGGGATACTTGCTGCACTGGTGTTGCCATATTCCATCATATTGGCTGGAAGTTTATCTCGGTCGACACCGATTTTCCTAGCCATCTTATCCAAGATACGGTCATTAGCCTGATGAAGTAGCAGATAATCCAAGTCTGTCGCCTCTATAGGAGATTCTTCAATAGTCTGTTTGATAGACTTGGCTACATCTCGAATAGCAAAATCAAAGACTGCGCGTCCATCCATCTTCAAAAATGAATCTGCATTTTCTTGATCTGAAAATGGAGAATGTAAGCCTGAATGTCCGTACGTTAGACACTCGCTGCGACTTCCATCACTATTGAGACTCTCAGCCAAGAAATGCTCTTGCTCGCTAGCTTCTAGCAAGACACCACCAGCACCATCTCCAAACAAAACAGCTGTTGATCGGTCTGACCAATCGACTGCTTTAGAGAGGGTTTCACTACCAATCACCAAGCCTTTTTGAAAGCGACCAGAAGCGATAAACTTTTCAGCAGTTGAAAGAGCAAATACAAATCCACTGCAAGCAGCTGTTAGGTCAAAAGCAAAGGCCTTATTAGCACCAATATTAGCTTGAACACGAGCAGCTGTAGAGGGCATCATCGAATCTGGAGTAATGGTAGCTAGGATGATAAAATCCAGCTCCTCTCCTGTGATTCCAGCTTTTGCCATCAGTTTCTTAGCAACCTCTGTAGCCAAATCACTAGTAGATTCTGTTCTTGAGATATGCCTTTGTCGTATTCCCGTCCGACTTGAAATCCACTCATCATTGGTATCCATAATCTGAGCCAAATCATGATTTGTAACCACTTGCTCTGGCACATAATGAGCAACCTGGCTTATTTTTGCAAAAGCCATTATCTCAAATCCTCCAAAAATTGATAAAGATTGGTCAAACCTTTGCTCATAACCTCAATTTCTTGCTTACTCATACCATCAATGATTTTTTCAACCATGGCCTTGTGGAAGCGTTTATGTAGCCTATGAACCAAGCGACCTTTCTTTGTCAAATGCAGATGCACCACACGACGATCATGTTCTGAACGAATGCGTTCAATGTAACCCTTGCGTTCGAGATTATTCAAACTAGTCGTAACTGTCCCAAGAGTCACCATCAACTCTTTTGACACTTGACTTGGTGTCACGTCTGGGAATTTCCCAATCACATCAATCGTATGCATTTCTTTGATGGAGATATCCTTGAAACGACTACCTCTCAAGCTAACTTCCTCAATGACGAGGACATTGTTAAATATAGATGTTAAATATTCATTAATTCGTTGGTAGTCCAATCTTTCTTTCCCTCCTTCTCAAAAAACTTTTACAATCAAAACATTTGACAAAAGAATTATATCAAACTTCAAAGAATGGCGCAAGTATTTTTTTATTTTCCTGTAAATTTAGGTCTTCTTCTCTCCGAATGAGCCCGAACTCCCTCTTTGAAATCCTCTGTTTTGGCCAGTGATTCCTGTAG
>CAUQIP010000057.1:0-4008 GCA_963518235.1 uncultured Streptococcus sp.
TGTTGGTGATATTTTTAAAGGTCTCCTGAGAAGCCTTGGCAGTAGCTCCCTTGATTGACAAGCCGACCAAACTCAAGCTCGCCATGAGGAGAATAATCAGGAAGATGACAATCGATTTGAAAAACTTCCTTGTAACATAGGCAAATGCATTGTGTAACATAGGTTCCCTTTCTAGATGTTGTTCTATTTTATAGTTCTAACACTCAATGAAAATCAAAAAGCAAACTAGCCGTAGGTTGCTCAAAGCACTGCTTTGAGGTTGTAGATAAGACTGACAAAGTCAGCTCAAAACACTGTTTTGAGGTTGTGGATAGAACTGACGAAGTCAGTAATCATATCTACGGCAAGGCAACGCTGACGTGGTTTGAAGAGATTTTCGAAGAGTATAACAGAAAAAGCTCATATTATTTCGTCATATTGCGAGTTTCAGTTAGTTTCTTATCCTTCAACTCAAGTGTAATATCTGATGCTTGCGCCACTTCTTTACTGTGGGTTACGACAATCACACATTTACCTGTTTTTTGGGCAAGTGATTTGAGCAGTTCAACAATATCTCCAGCAGTTTTAGGATCCAGATTTCCTGTTGGTTCATCAGCTAGAATAACTGGAGCTTCTGATACCAAACTACGAGCAATGGCAACACGTTGTTGTTGACCACCTGATAACTGGAGAACATTCCGCTTGATCTGACTTTCATCCAAACCAAGCTCAAACAGTGTATCCTTGCTTGCCTTTTTGTTGACCAAGCGGATATTTTCCAGTGGAGAAAGATAATCTATCAAGTTATAATTTTGAAAGACCAGGGAAATATGGTGCATGCGATGGTAGGAATAGCCCTTCTTACGAATGTCCTCTCCTTGAAAAAGGATAGAACCTTCAACAGGACTATCTAGACCAGCCAGTAGAGACAAGAGTGTGGATTTTCCTGCTCCTGACTCACCAATGATACTGTAAAATTTCCCAGGTTCAAAATTATAATTGATCTGATATAGGACTGCTTCAGCAGTGTTCTTATAACGGTAGGTAAGGTCTTGTAATTGTAATAAAGTCATGATTTCTCCTTCTTATACTCAATGAAAATCAAAGATTAAACTAGGAAGCTAGCCGCAGGCTGTACTTGAGTACGGCAAGGCGAAGCTGACACGGTTTAAATTTGAGTTTCGAAGAGTATTAACTAATAGATGATAAAATTTCCTTAGGCGATTTTCTAAATAAGAATAGGAAACAAAGGGCTACAGATAAGCAACTAAGCAGAACTAGAAAAACATAGGATTCTGCAAAAGATAGGATGCTGGTTGATAGACTGCTTGCTTTGGCTAGTGTATCTTGTAAGCTTGCCTGATCTCCACTTGCTAGTAGTGTTTGGAGTAGGTAAGATGTGATTGCATTTCCTGCAACAAATGCTGGAAGCAAAGCACCGAGAGATACCAAAACAACCTCTAAACAGAATTGTAGGAAGATTGAACTCTTACCTTTTCCAAGTGCCAGTAAAATTCCCACTTCGTAGACCCTTTCTCTCAACCAGAGAGATAAAACCAAAATTAAGGCTCCGGCTCCTGCTATCAACATCCCATAAAGGAAGATGGTTAGGAAGGTTTGGAAGGTTGCAACTGAGTCTTTGATTTGTTCAAAAGCCTTGTTTTCCTTTTCGACTTGATAGCCTTGATTCTCCAAAGACAAGTTTTCTACCTGCTTCATGAGTTCGTCCATTTCCTTAGGATTTTCTACATAAAAGCGAGCTGCACTTACTAGAGATTCACCATTTCCCAAAAGGGTTTGGCTACTTTCATAGTCTGTAAAGACCTGGTTTTCACTGAAGTCGGAAGATAAGCCTGTAAATTTCTCTTGTTTTTTACCAGAAAAGATACCGACAATCTCAAACTCTACTGTTTGCCCTTTGCCAGATTCTGACTGTCCAGCATCCAAGCCAATCTTGTCATGAACGGAAAGACTATTCTTCTTAGCCAACTCTTCGTGGATGAGAATTTTCTTGGAATCCCCTTTTTGAAGGTGTCGCCCTTCTTTTAAGTTGAAAGCCGAGCTGGTAAAGGTGACATCCTTGGATGAATCCTCAAGAGCCGTTAAGCTAACCAAGTTCTTGTCCGCAGCTGACAAATCATCACGTTCAACGCTCTGCTCACCACTCACTGCTTCCTTGTCTTTTAATTTTGCAATCGTCTCCAGTTCAGGAGAAACATTTTCCAGTCCCTTAATCTTGCTTACAGATACTAGGTCTGACAACTTGAATGTCTGACCATTTTCTATCTTCTTAATAGAAAAAGAGGTATTGAGTGATTTGTAAAGATTGGTTTCCACTGTTTTGTTGGACTTCATCAGAGTCAAACAGGCTGAAATTCCGGCCAATAGGACAAGCAAAATCAGAAATAAAATAAAACTTCTCAGTCGTTTTCTACTGACATAAGCCCAAGCTCTTTGGATTGGATTCATTTGTCACCTCCATATTTGTAAGACTATTATAAAATCCAAATATGAAATGTTTATGAAATACGAAAAAAAGAACTAGAGTTCTCACAAATGAGTGATTTTTCTAGTTCTTTTTGATTTACAAAGACTTTATGTAGGGAAAGCTACTAAGAATCAGATGAGATCATCTATTTAAGCTTCCTCTTCATCGTCTTTTTTCTTTTTGGCAGCTAGCAAACCAACTGTGCCAAGAAGAGATAGAACTCCTAATGCACCTGTAGCACGATCTGCTTTCGTACCAGTATTTGGCAATACTGCTTGCGGTTGAGTAGTTGGTGCCTCAGCAGGGGTAGCAGTATCTGGTCTACGATTTGTATCGGCAGATGGCTTAGTTGGTCTTTGTTGACCGTCACCTGTTGGTCTAGCTGGACTAACTTTCCTGAAGACATGAGTTACAACATCACCTTTAGTTTCTGTTCTTACAAATACATAACCTTCAATTTCACCATGTTCAAATGCTTCATTGGATTCACCTAATACCGTTGGAGCCTTAGCATCCGCAGGTTTCAACTCATTGCCATTTTCATCAATCCATTTAGTGATGATAAGGTTAACTTTTGGCAACTCAGTCGGTTCTGGAAGTTCTCCATTTACTCCACCTGTGAACTCTGGAAGAGCAACTACTGGTGGAAGAATTAAGTTACCATTTTCATCTACTCCTGTTGTACCGATTGGGCCGTTGTATCCTGGATTTTCTGCTTGTACCTCTGGTTCTCCATTCACTCCACCATTAAATTCTGGGACTTCATGAATTGGCGAATCCGGCGCATTCACTCCTCCATTGAATTTTGGCAATTCTTCTTGAGTTTCTGGTTCTCCATTCACTCCACCATTAAATTCTGGGATTTCATAAATTGGCGAATCCGGTGCATTTACTCCTCCTGTGAAGTCTGGTACTTCTGGTTGTGTTTCTGGTTCTCCATTCACTCCACCATTAAATTCTGGTACTTCATGGATTGGCGAATCCGGTGCATTTACTCCTCCATTGAATTCTGGATTTTCTAAAACTTCTGGTTCACCTTTTGCATAGGCAAATAACAATTCATCACGAGGAATATTATGAGTGACATTTGTTTCTGGATTAGTGATTGTTACATTTCCATCTGAAGCAACAATTACATCTTTTCCCGGATTTGCTTTTTCCACTGATTCTTTAACTTTATCTTGTTCGTCTTTGCTTAGATTATTCAAATCTTTGACTGGAACTTTATCAGTTGGTGTCACTGGTTCGAAGTCTGGCACAGTCAAGTCTTTAACTGGGATGAGTACTGATTCACCAGTTGCCTGATCCGTCACAGTAACATTGCCCTTATCATCCGCTGTAACAATCGTATTTGGATTAGATTTTTTAACTTCATCCACTAATTTTCCTTTTTCTTGCGGTGTTAAATGGTCTGAATCTGGAACTACAATTGGTAACGGAAGTTCAACAATAAACTCAACTGCTGGATTTCCTTTAGAGCTAACTTTCTTCGCTGGAACCTCCACTTCAACTGTTCCTTCCGTTGACAATTTACCTGGCTC
>CAUQIP010000058.1:0-3976 GCA_963518235.1 uncultured Streptococcus sp.
AAATGGAGGAAGAAAAAAATGAAACATAAAGTAATTGTCGCAATGAGTTTAGTAGCAGCAGGAGTCATGACTTATCTCATGTTTTCTGGGATGGATGAAGGCTTCTATCATTTTCCTTGGGAATTGTTTGCAAGCTTTGGAATCATGTCTTGGTTGATTCGAGAAGGTTTGAAATTGGTTTCAGATGTGAAAAAGGAGTTTGAAAAATGAAAAAAGCGATTCTCTATCTTTTTATTGGACTATCACTAGTGGTATGGTTGGTAGAAATGTTTACAGGTTGGTTTGATCAAGCCTTCCTTCACCAATTCATCCGTGGTGCCTGGGGGTTAGGATTTATGATTTTTATCGCCTTTCCGATGGGTAAGGAGTGGCTGAAAGGAGAATATCATGAACATGATTAAGGTAGAAAGCCTAAATAAAAACATCAAGGGAAAGGCTATTTTGAAGGATATTTCCTTTGAGGTAGCTGAAGGTGAATGCGTCGCCTTGATTGGGCCCAATGGTGCTGGAAAGACCACACTCTTGGACTGTTTGCTTGGAGACAAACTAGTCACCAGCGGTCAAGTATCCATCCAGGGCTTTCCAGTAACGAGCTCTAAGTTAGATTACACTAGATCCTATCTCCCTCAAGAAAATGTTATCGTTCAAAAACTAAAGGTTAAAGAGTTGATTGCTTTCTTTCAAAGCATTTATCCAAATCCCTTGAGCAACCAGGAAATCGACCAACTTTTGCAGTTTGACCCGCAACAAAAAGAGCAGTTCGCAGAAAAATTGTCAGGTGGGCAAAAGCGTCTCTTCTCTTTTGTCTTGACCTTGATTGGCCGACCAAAGCTTGTCTTTTTAGATGAGCCAACTGCTGCCATGGATACCTCTACCCGTCAACGTTTTTGGGAAATTGTTCAGGACTTAAAAGCGCAGGGCGTCACCATTCTCTATTCGTCCCATTATATCGAAGAGGTAGAGCATACAGCGGACCGAATCTTGGTCTTGAATAAGGGAGAGTTGATTCGTGATACGACGCCTCTAGCCATGCGTAGCGAGGAAATTGAAAAGCATTTTATCCTTCCTCTGGCTTACAAGGAAGTCGTTGAGCAGTCAAACTTGGCTGAAAACTGGGTACAAAAACAAGATGCCCTGCAAGTAGTCACGCGAGAGGCAAATGCTTTCTGGCAACTGTTAGTCCAAGCAGGATGTAGCATACAAGAAATTGAAGTTAATAACCGCAGTTTGCTGGATACAATCTTTGAAGAAACACAGAAGGGAGAAGACTAAGATGAAACGATGGATCGCATTAAATAAGATAGAATTTCTATTGACCAAACGGCAACTAGTCTATTATTTATTATCAGTAGGGATGCCGACAGCCTTCTATTTATTCTTTTCAGGTATGTACCAGGAAACACCAGGTGGACCGGCTAATTTTATGCGCGACTACCTCATCTCCATGACGGCTTTTTCCATGATGTCGACAGCTATCTTTTCATTCCCAGTTGTTTTACATACCGACAAGATCAACAACTGGCAGAAAATATTACGTCATAGCCCTGTAAATATGGTAGAATATTATCTATCAAAGATAACAAGTATGATGGTTGATTATTTGGTTTCAATCTTGGTGGTTTTCTCAGTTGGGCATTTTGTAAGAGGTGTGGATATGTCTCTTGGAAATTGGATTGGGGCGGCGCTCTTGCTGATAGTAGGAAGTATTGCCTTTGTAGCGATTGGTTTGACCTTGACGCTGTTACCAACTAGTCAGTTGATGTCTGTCGTGGGCAATCTTCTTTACTTTGGCTTGGCTGTGTTAGGCGGACTCTGGATGCCTGTCTCTTTATTTCCAGACTGGATGCAAGCAATCGGGAAGCGTCTACCAAGCTATCAGTTGATGGAATTGATCAAGACCTTCTTAAATGAGGATGGCATCAATTTATCAGCCACAATTTATCTACTTGTTTTTTCAGCAGTTTTATTTGGTTTGACTATTTACCTTCAAGGTCATAAGGAGAATGCTTAATGCTTGAAAGACTGAAAAGCATACACTATATGTTTTGGGCCAGTTTGATTTTTATGATTTTCCCCATCCTACCTGTAGTGACTGGGTGGCTTTCTGCCTGGCATTTATTGGTTGATATTCTATTTGTAGTGGCGTATTTGGGTGTTTTAACAACTAAGAGCCAGCGCCTATCTTGGCTATATTGGGGCCTCATGCTGACTTATGTAGTTGGGAATACTGCCTTTGTTGCTGTTAATTATATCTGGTTTTTCTTTTTCCTATCCAATCTCTTAAGTTATCATTTCAGCGTAGGTGGTTTAAAGTCTTTACATGTCTGGACTTTTCTTCTTGCTCAAGTCCTTGTTGTGGGCCAACTTTTGATTATTCAGAGAATCGAAGTTGAGTTTCTATTCTATCTACTTGTAATTCTTGCTTTTGTCGATTTGATGACTTTTGGTTTGGTTCGGATTCGTATTGTGGAGGATTTGAAAGAAGCGCAGGTCAAGCAAAATGCCCAGATAAATCTATTACTTGCTGAAAATGAACGTAGTCGTATCGGTCAGGATTTGCATGATAGTCTGGGACACACCTTTGCTATGCTTAGTGTCAAGACAGATTTAGCCTTGCAGTTGTTTCAGATGGAGGCTTATCCACAGGTGGAAAAGGAATTAAAAGAAATTCACCAGATAAGCAAGGATTCCATGAATGAAGTGCGAACCATTGTGGAAAATCTGAAATCACGGACCTTAGCATCAGAACTTGAAACTGTCAAAAAGATGCTAGAGATTGCTGGAATTGAGGTGGAAACGGCTAATCAACTAGATACCGCTAGCCTTACTCAGGAATTGGAGTCAACGGCTTCCATGATTTTGCTTGAATTAGTGACCAATATCATCAAACATGCTAAAGCGTCTAAAGTCTACTTGAAATTGGAACGGACAGAGAAAGAACTCATTCTAACAGTGAGAGATGATGGCTGTGGCTTTACTTCTATAAAGGGGGATGACCTCCATACAGTTCGAGATCGTGTTCTTTCATTTTCGGGAGAGGTAAATGTGATTAGTCAGAAACAACCGACAGAAGTTCAGGTTCGACTACCTTATAAGGAGAGAAAGTAGATGAAAGTATTAGTCGCAGAAGATCAAAGTATGTTGCGAGATGCAATGTGCCAGTTGCTCACGCTTCAACCGGATGTAGAGTCTGTCTTTCAAGCTAAGAATGGGCAAGAAGCAATCCAACTATTTGAAAAGGAGTCTGTAGATATTGCCATCCTTGACGTAGAAATGCCTGTTAAGACAGGTCTTGAAGTCTTGGAGTGGATACGAGCAGAAAATCTAGAAACAAAGGTGGTTGTGGTGACGACCTTCAAACGTCCTGGGTATTTTGAACGTGCGGTTAAGGCTGGAGTAGATGCTTATGTCTTGAAAGAAAGAAGGATTGCAGATCTCATGCATACCTTGCACACTGTCCTCGAAGGAGGCAAGGAGTATTCGCCTGAATTGATGGAAGTGGTGATGACGCATCCCAATCCGTTGACAGAACAAGAAATCGCAGTTTTAAAGGGAATTGCTCAGGGCTTCTCTAACCAAGAAATTGCAGACAAACTCTATCTATCCAACGGAACAGTCCGAAACTATGTCACCAATATTCTTTCAAAACTAGATGCAGGTAATCGAACAGAGGCAGCTAATATCGCGAAAGAATCTGGTTGGTTGTGATGATATAATATTTTTTGAACATTATGTGCTAAAATTGATGGGATTGAATGGAACAATACTAACTTTAGGAGGGAGGGATTCCTCCTTTTTCTTTTTTTAGGGAGCACTACAAAAGGCTAAATTCCCAAACTAAGTTCCACCGCTAGTAGAAGTGGAAGTTAGTCTGATAAAAATCGTAAAAACCAGTGGAAATCCGTGTCAGGGTAAGTTCCTCTGGTTTTAATACTGCTTGATTTCATCGCTTTTGTAGCCGAAAGGAATCGAAAAA
>CAUQIP010000059.1:0-3317 GCA_963518235.1 uncultured Streptococcus sp.
AGACTAATTTCCACTTCGGTTGGGCAAATGGAAGTTACTTTGAGAAGTTACCAATTGAAGATAATCAAAATTAAACCGCATTTTTTCTTGACAATTATTCCTTTTACGTGTAGAATAGAATAGATCTTGAACTTGAAGGGAGTGAAAAAAATGTCTAAAACAGTAGTACGTAAGAATGAATCTCTTGACGACGCACTTCGTCGTTTCAAACGTGCGGTTACTAAAGCTGGTACTCTTCAAGAAACACGCAAACGTGAATTCTATGAAAAACCTTCTGTAAAACGTAAACGTAAATCAGAAGCAGCTCGTAAACGTAAAAAATTCTAATTAGAAATGAAAGGCTAGAGAAATCTAGTCCTTTTTCTTTTAATACTCTTCGAAAATCTCTTCAAACCACGTCAACGTCGCCTTGCCGTATATATGTGACTGACTTCGTCAGTCTTATCTACAACCTCAAAACAGTGTTTTGAGCAGCCTGTGGCTAGTTTCCTAGTTTGCTCTTTGATTTTCATTGAGTATAAATAAATACTCCAAAGCCTGCAAAAATCTCAAATATCCTCTTACAATTTGATATAATAGTAAAAAGAACTCGATTGAAGGAGGAAATGATGTCGGTTTTAGTAAAAGAAGTGATTGAAAAGCTTAGACTAGACATTGTCTATGGCGAACCAGAATTGCTTGAAAAGGAAATCAATACAGCGGA
This sequence comes from uncultured Streptococcus sp., assembly GCA_963518235.1. Taxonomy (GTDB): domain Bacteria; phylum Bacillota; class Bacilli; order Lactobacillales; family Streptococcaceae; genus Streptococcus. The sequence goes on from CAUQIP010000059.1 coordinate 704, forward strand.
CATTACGCGACCTGGTCTTGAAATGACAGGTTATTTTGACTACTACACGCCAGAGCGGATTCAACTTTTGGGAATGAAGGAGTGGTCCTATCTTGTTTCGATGTCCTCTCACAACCGTTACCAAGTCTTGAAAAAAATGTTTCTACCTGAGACACCTGCGGTTATTGTTGCCCGTGGTTTGGTAGTTCCAGAGGAAATGTTAAAGGCAGCTAGAGAGTGTAAGATTGCCATTTTAACTAGTCGTACAGCAACCAGTCGTTTGTCTGGAGAGTTATCTAGTTATCTGGATTCTCGTTTGGCAGAACGGACCAGTGTGCACGGTGTCTTGATGGATATCTATGGAATGGGTGTCTTGATTCAGGGAGATAGTGGAATCGGTAAGAGTGAGACAGGTTTAGAGCTTGTCAAACGTGGTCACCGCTTGGTAGCTGATGACCGTGTCGATATCTTTGCCAAGGATGAGATTACTCTTTGGGGTGAACCAGCTGAAATCTTGAGACACCTGATTGAAATTCGTGGAGTTGGGATTATCGATGTCATGAGCCTCTACGGTGCCAGTGCTGTCAAGGACTCTTCACAAGTCCAGCTGGCTGTTTATTTGGAAAATTACGATACGCATAAGACTTTTGATCGTCTTGGGAACAATGCAGAGGAATTAGAAATTTCTGGCGTAGCTATTCCTCGTATCCGTATCCCAGTTAAAACAGGTCGTAATATCTCTGTTGTGATTGAGGCAGCTGCCATGAATTATCGTGCTAAGGAAATGGGCTTTGATGCGACGCGTTTGTTCGAAGAACGCTTGACAAATCTTATTGCTCAAAATGAGGTGCCTAATGCTTGATCCAATTGCTATTCATCTAGGCCCTCTAGCCATTCGTTGGTATGCCTTATGTATTGTGACAGGCTTGATTCTGGCGGTCTATTTGACCATGAAAGAAGCGCCTAGAAAGAAGATCATACCAGACGATATTTTAGATTTTATCTTAGTAGCCTTTCCTTTGGCTATTTTAGGAGCTCGTCTCTACTATGTCATTTTCCGTTTTGATTACTATAGTCAGAATTTGGGAGAGATTTTTGCCATTTGGAATGGTGGTTTGGCCATTTACGGAGGTTTGATTACTGGGGCTCTTGTACTCTATATCTTTGCTGATCGTAAACTCATTAATACTTGGGATTTTCTAGACATTGCGGCGCCTAGCGTCATGATTGCCCAAAGTCTGGGCCGCTGGGGCAATTTCTTTAACCAAGAAGCCTACGGTGCAGCAGTGGATAATCTGGATTATCTACCTGGCTTTATCCGTGACCAGATGTATATTGAGGGGAGCTACCGTCAGCCGACCTTTCTTTATGAGTCTTTATGGAATCTGCTTGGCTTTGCCTTGATTCTGATTTTCAGACGAAAATGGAAGAGTCTCAGACGAGGTCATATCACTGCTTTCTACTTAATTTGGTATGGTTTCGGTCGCATGGTCATCGAAGGCATGCGGACAGATAGCCTCATGTTCTTTGGTCTTCGAGTGTCTCAATGGCTATCAGTTGTCCTTATCGGTCTCGGTATTTTTATCATTCTATATCAAAATCGAAAGAAGGCCCCTTTCTATATTACAGAGGAGGAAAACTAAATGTTAGAAGTTGCATATATTCTTGTAGCCCTTGCTTTGATTATCTTTTTAGTGTATCTAATTATTACTGTACAAAAGCTTGGACGTGTTATCGATGAAACAGAAAAGACGATTAAAACCTTGACTTCAGATGTGGATGTGACCTTGCATCATACCAATGAATTGCTGGCTAAGGTCAATGTCTTGGCAGATGATATTAATGTCAAGGTGGCAACGATTGATCCACTCTTTAGTGCAGTTGCAGATTTGTCTCTATCTGTTTCAGACCTTAATGACCATGCGCGTGTCTTGAGCAAGAAAGCTTCATCAGCTGGTTCAAAAACACTCAAGACTGGTGCAAGTTTGTCAGCTCTTCGTCTTGCAAGTAAATTTTTCAAAAAATAAAAAAGGAGAATTCTTATGGGTAAACTATCCTCAATCCTTTTAGGAACCGTTTCAGGTGCAGCTCTTGCCTTGTTTTTAACAAGTGATAAGGGAAAACAAGTTTGCAGTCAGGCTCAAGATTTTCTAGATGATTTGAGAGAAGATCCTGAGTATGCCAAGGAGCAAATCTGTGAAAAATTGACAGAAGTCAAGGAGCAGGCTACAGATTTTGTTCTGAAAACCAAAGAACAGGTTGAGTCAGGTGAAATCACTGTGGACAGTGTACTTGCTCAAGCCAAATCATGTGCTCGTCAAGCGACAGAAGCATCAAAAGATCGATTCAATAATCTTAAGGAGCAATGGCAAGAAAAGGTCGAAACTCTTGATGAATCAGAAGAGATTGTGATTGATATCAAAGAAGAAAAAATCTAGATTTGAGAGAGAGGGAGACCTCTCTTTTTCATCTAAAACAATATAACATATTAACATTTTATGAATAATTAAAAATTTCCAACTTTTATTGACGGAAGAAGCTTGTTTTTGTTGTGTAAATATATTAAAAATGGTATAATTGAGCTGTGATAGCTGTGATAGCTGTGATAGCTGTGATAGCTGTGATAGCTGTGATA
>CAUQIP010000060.1:0-2934 GCA_963518235.1 uncultured Streptococcus sp.
GAGATTATTATGAAAAAGTTTTAGGAGTTTAAGTTAAGGTCTTCTTAACTTATGAACTTAGTATACACTTCCTAGCTTAAAGTTTCCTTAAGAAGTTTTAAAAATCAAATTTTTCCATTTCTCCTGCCAATTTTTCTTGGATAGACGTGTTTGATAAAGAGCCATTCGGTCTTCATTTTCTAAGAAATGAGGAGTTGGACGAACTTGAAAATTCAAAATCTCCTCCAAACCGTAAGGTACATGGAGCTCAAAATCCAATTCTTCATTCAAGCGCAGTCCAACTGCCGTACACCGTTCTGGATACTTACTCATAGCATCACGGGAACTGATATAGGGAGCAGTGTGAGGACTGTGCTGGTGCATATAGACCTGATTTTTCAATTCCCACTGATACTGAGGAAAATCCGCCCTCAACTTTTTCTCTAGAGACAAAGTTTCCTCATAAGAAATATCTGGATCAAAGAAAATCACATCTACATCTGTTTCACAGTCAAAAGGGGATTTGTCTGACAAGAGATTCCAAATAAAGTTTCTGACAGAACCTGCCGCCAACCAGGAATCTGTCAACTCCAAGTTTCGGATGACAGTCAGAATAGCCATCATATCTGGATTTTTTCTAAAAGCCTCTAGAATTTCTTGCTTATTTTTCATTGTACTCATATCCCAAATGCTCATATGCCTTAGCAGTCGCCACCCGTCCAGAACGTGTTCGCATGATAAAACCTTTTTGAATCAAGTAAGGCTCATACATATCTTCAACTGTCTCACGTTCTTCTGCTATATTAACAGAAAGAGTTCCCAATCCGACAGGGCCACCACCGTACATCTCAATCATGGTGCGAAGGATTTTCTGGTCCACATAGTCCAAACCTTCATGGTCAACATCCAGCATGGTCAAAGCCTTATCGGTAATAAGATCATCGATAACCCCATTCCCCATAATCTGGGCAAAATCGCGCACGCGCTTGAGGAGACGATTGGCAATACGAGGGGTCCCACGACTACGTAGGGCCAACTCAGACGCTGCCTCATGAGTGATTTCCATCTCAAAAATATCTGCCGTCCGCTCAACAATTTCCGTCAAGTCAGCATGAGCATAATACTCCATATGACCTGTAATCCCAAAACGTGCCCGTAGCGGATTTGAGAGCATACCAGCCCGAGTCGTCGCACCAATCAAGGTAAAAGGTGGCAACTCCAAATGAACACTGCGACTGCCTTCACCAGCCCCAATCATGATATCAATGTAGAAGTCCTCCATGGCACTATAAAGCACCTCTTCCACCGACATAGGCAAGCGATGAATCTCGTCAATAAAGAGAACATCCCCAGGCTCTAAGTCATTCAAAATCGCTACTAGATCACCAGCCTTTTCAATGACAGGCCCAGACGTCTGCTTGAGATTGACACCCAGTTCGTTAGCAATAACAAAGGCCATGGTCGTCTTCCCCAAACCTGGAGGTCCAAATAATAGCACATGATCCAGCGCTTCATCCCGCATTTTGGCAGCTTCGATAAAGATTTGGAGCTGATCCTTGACCTTATCCTGTCCAATATATTCACGTAAGTACTGAGGACGGAGCGTGCGTTCTACTAACTCCTCGTCCCCTATTATCTCATTATCTAAAATTCTACTCATGGCTCTATTATATCAAAAATCCAAGCCACAAACAAAAAAGCCACCCGATTGGGTGACGCCTGAGTTTAGCACATATGTGGTATAATATTGTTCGGCACTGCTACACCGCCTACGAAAGGAGGTGAGATAGCCCATGATGGATACAATACTTAAAACTATCATCGGACCAATTGTGGTCGGTGTCGTTCTTCGCTTATACTCAATGAAAATTAAAGAACAAACTAGGAAGCTAGCCGCAGGTTGTACTTGAGTACGGCAAGGTGAAGCTGACGTGGTTTGAATTTGATTTTCGAAGAGTATTAGTTGATAAATGGCTAAACAAGGACAGATAGTGTCAAAAAGACCCCAAGCTTATTTGGTCGTGAGCTTGGGGTCTTTTCTAGCCTATGATATAGAACTAGTACTCAATTCCTTTTTATTATCCCATAGTTCACAAAATTTGTCAAAGGTTTATATTCTCAGCTTCTCAAGCTTTTACCGCTTTACAACAAGACTTTCAAGTTTAAGAGAAAATTAGGGATTCTATCAATTTCATAGAAATTTTGATTTAGTAAACAAAGAGACAATCTTACATGTCACTCCTCATTTAATACGCCACTACTGGACAAGTAAAATCGTCATTACAATAGTTCCATTCCTTCATTTAACAGTCACTTACATTCAAAGTGAGGTTGAAGTAGCTGAAGCTACAACAGACCTATTTCTTAATCATATTCGCTAAAAAAGTCCCCGCCAATTCCCCGACCAAAATCCGAAAATATCGGAAAACTATTTTTAGAATAGTCCCCAAAGTCCTAAAATAGAGCCAAAAAACTCCACCTGATTGGGTGACTCCCGACTTTAGCACTTATGTGGTATAATATTGTTCGGCACTGCTACACCGCCTACGAAAGGAGGTGAGATAGCCCATGATGGAACTAATCCTTAATTCCTCTCCATTATCCCACAGTTCACAAAATTTGTCAAAACTTTACATCCTCAGCTTCTCAAGCTTTAACCGCTTTACAACAAGACTTTCAAGTTTAAGAGAAAATTAGGGATTCTATCAATTTCATAGAAATTTTGATTTCGTAAACGAAGAGACAATCTTACATGTCACTCCTCATTTAATACGCCACTACTGGATAAGCAAAATCATTATTACAGCAGTTCCAGTCCTTCAATTAACAGTCACTTACAATCAAATTGAGTTTGAAGTAGCTGAAGTAACAGCAAACCTATTTCTTAGTCATATTTCCTCAAAAAGTCCCCGCCAATTCCCCGACCAAAATCCGAAAAATACCGAAAAATATCGA
>CAUQIP010000061.1:0-2655 GCA_963518235.1 uncultured Streptococcus sp.
ATTAAGTTCATTGATTAATTAGGAATTGAAGCCAAAAGAAAAAATCCTTTGAAAAATGTGCTCTTTTAAAATATAGCAATTCTTTCGAATTAACGTTTACTAATTGTGATGCTTTACGAGCTTTCTTAAGATCTGGTTTCCTAAATACTTTGAGTACACTTATGGCATTGATGCCCCTAAGCATCTAAAACTCTGGTAGAAAAAGGTTATACTCTTGTCGAAACCGCATTTGACTCACTTAACCATCTAAATGCTACTATGAAAAAGAATATTCTCAAAAGCAAGGGAATTACAGGATTGTCTAAGATGAAGGCTACAAATTTGGATCAAGCCCTTCATGACCACTTCTCAGAAGAAGAATTAGCAAATCACTTTTCGATTTGTGGCTACAAATTAACTCCAAAGTGGGAGCAGTTACTGGAACAATACAAGGATATTATCGACCGACATCCAAAGAAGAATCTCTAAGCAAGTGACTTTTTGGTTGACTTTCTCTAAAGTTGTCTTGTCACTAATATTTGAAATCCCCTTCCTTTTAGGGTACAATGGTAGAAATGAATTTTTGAGAGGAACAGAATGAAAAAACTAGCAACCCTTCTTTTACTATCCACTGTAGCCCTAGCTGGATGTAGCAGTATTCAACGTAGTTTGCGTGGCGATGACTATGTAGATTCTAGCTTGGCTGCTGAAGAGAGCTCCTTAGCAGCTGCCCAATCTGCTAAGGAGTTAAACGATGCTTTAACAAATGAGAATGCCAATTTCCCTCAACTTTCTAAGGAAGTTGCTGAAGATGAAGCCGAAGTAATTCTCCACACCAGTCAGGGTGATATTCGCATTAAGCTCTTCCCTAAACTCGCTCCTCTAGCGGTTGAAAACTTTCTCACTCATGCCAAGAAAGGCTACTATAACGGCATTACCTTCCACCGTGTCATCGATGGCTTTATGGTCCAAACTGGAGATCCAAAAGGGGACGGTACAGGTGGTCAGTCCATCTGGCATGACAAGGATAAGACAAAAGACAAGGGAACTGGTTTCAAAAACGAGATTACTCCTTATCTCTATAACATCCGTGGTGCTCTTTCTATGGCTAATACTGGTCAACCAAACACCAATGGTAGCCAATTCTTCATCAATCAAAACTCTACAGATACCTCTGCTAAACTCCCTACAAGCAAGTATCCAAAGAAAATCATCGAAGCCTATAAAGAAGGGGGAAACCCTAGTCTAGATGGCAAACACCCAGTCTTTGGTCAAGTGATTGACGGTATGGATGTTGTAGATAAGATTGCTAAAGCCGAAAAAGATGAAAAAGACAAACCAACGACTGCTATCACAATCGATAGCATCGAAGTGGTGAAAGACTACGATTTTAAATCTTAAAAATCATAAAAACTAAAAAAATACAGTACCCACATTCGTACTGTATTTCTTTTATATTCATTTTAAGTTAGCTTGTTAAAATCCCAGATTTGGTCCATCCAACCTTCATAAAAGTCTGGTTCGTGGCAGACCATAAGAATAGACCCCTTGTATTCTTTAAGAGCACGTTTAAGTTCATCCTTGGCATCCACATCCAGGTGGTTAGTCGGCTCGTCCAACACTAACACGTTATTTTCACGATTCATCAAGAGACAGAAACGAACCTTGGCTTGTTCCCCACCTGACAAGACCTGAATTTGGCTTTCAATATGCTTGGTTGTCAGACCACAACGGGCAAGGGCTGCACGGACTTCTGCTTGGTTAAGTGCAGGAAAGGCATTCCAGACAGCCTCTAGTGGTGTTTGGCGATTACCACCTTCTACTTCCTGTTCAAAATAACCAAGTTCTAGGTAGTCACCGCGTTCCACTTCCCCAGCAATAGGTGGGATAATGCCCAAGAGACTCTTCAAGAGAGTTGTTTTCCCAATACCATTAGCACCAATAATGGCAACCTTTTGATTGCGTTCAAAGGTAAGATTTAAAGGCTTGGTCAGAGGACGGTCATAACCAATCTGCAAATCCTTGGCTTGGAAGATAAAGCGACCTGGTGTACGAGCCGGTTTGAAATCAAAGGATGGTTTTGGTTTCTCACTTTGCAGTTCGATAATATCCATCTTATCCAATTTCTTCTGACGGGACATGGCCATATTTCGTGTTGCAACACGCGCTTTATTACGAGCGACAAAGTCCTTGAGGTCCGCAATTTCTTTCTGCTGACGTTCGTAGGCTGCCTCTAGCTGAGATTTCTTCATGGCATAGACTTCTTGGAACTGGTAGTAGTCACCAGAGTAACGCGTCAGCTGTTGATTTTCCACATGATAGACGATATTGATCACGTCATTTAGGAATGGTATATCGTGTGAGATAAGGACAAAGGCATTCTCATAGTTTTGGAGATAGCGCTTGAGCCAGTCGATATGCTCAACATCCAAGTAGTTGGTCGGCTCATCCAAAAGCAAGATATCGGGCTTTTCAAGGAGAAGTTTAGCCAAAAGCACCTTGGTTCTTTGTCCCCCTGACAAAGAGGTTACATCCGTATCCATGCCAAAGTCCATGACACCAAGGGCACGCGCCACTTCATCAATCTTGGCATCCAAGGTATAGAAATCACGACTCTCCAAACGGTCTTGGAGTTCTCCCACTTCTTCCATGAGAGCATCAACATCCGCTCCATCT
>CAUQIP010000062.1:0-2644 GCA_963518235.1 uncultured Streptococcus sp.
CTTTGGCTTTGAAAGCTCTCAATCAGCAATGGGGAACTGGTCTCAATATCAATGCTATTCCAGCTGCTGCTTTTGCGATTGTTGCCTTTGCTTTTAATGAGGCAGCTTATGCTAGTGAAACCATTCGTGCAGCGATTCTCTCAGTTAATCCTGGTGAGATTGAGGCGGCACGCAGTTTGGGTATGACCCGAGCGCAAGTTTACCGTCGTGTGATTATTCCCAATGCGGCGGTGGTAGCGACACCAACTTTGATCAATTCCCTAATCGGATTGACCAAGGGAACATCTCTAGCCTTTAGTGCGGGTGTTGTGGAAGTCTTTGCCCAAGCTCAAATTTTGGGTGGAGCCGATTATCGCTATTTTGAACGCTTTATCTCCGTTGCCCTTGTTTATTGGGTAGTCAATATCGGAATTGAAAGTCTTGGTCGTTTCATCGAGAGAAAAATGGCTATTTCCGCACCCGATACAGTGCAAACAGATGTGAAAGGAGACCTTCGTTAATGATTAAGATTTCGAATTTAAGCAAATCCTTTTCAGGACAGACTGTCTTGGATCATCTGGACTTGGATATCAAAAAAGGGGAAGTCGTAGCCTTGATTGGTTCTTCAGGAGCTGGAAAATCAACCTTCCTTCGCAGTCTCAATTATCTTGAAACACCTGACAGTGGCTCTATTCAGATTGATGATTTCTCAGTTGATTTTTCTAAAATCACGCAAGAAGAAATCCTGGCCCTGCGTCGCAAGTTGTCCATGGTTTTTCAACAGTTTAATTTGTTTGAACGCCGTACAGCACTTGATAATGTGAAAGAAGGCTTGGTTGTGGTCAAGAAATTATCTGACCAAGAAGCGACTAAGATTGCCAAGGAAGAGTTGGCTAAGGTTGGGCTTTCTGATCGTGAGAATCATTATCCTCGTCATTTATCAGGTGGACAGAAGCAACGGGTTGCCTTGGCGCGTGCTCTTGCCATGAAACCAGATGTTTTGCTCTTAGACGAACCAACTTCAGCTCTTGACCCAGAATTGGTTGGTGAAGTAGAAAAATCTATTGCAGATGCTGCGAAGTCAGGTCAGACCATGATTTTGGTCAGTCATGACATGTCCTTTGTAGCCCAAGTTGCTGATAAGATTCTCTTCTTAGATAAGGGGAAAATCATCGAGTCTGGCACACCAGATGAGATTATCCACCACCCTAAAGAAGAGCGGACAAAAGAATTCTTCGCTAGTTACAAACGGACTTATATTTGATATAATAGATAAAGAAAAACTCAGTTAGCTGGACTAGCTGAGTTTACTCTTTAAAAAAGATAGAAATGAGAGAAATCATGCTACTGCAACTATTTTCTTTATATTTCGAGAGTTTGATCTTGACCACCATCCTTGTCCTGATTTTTTTAGGGATTTGGATTGGACTAAGAGCCATGTCGGGAGTTGATAAGACAGCCAAAGCTCGCCAAGCCCATCTCTATGATATGATTATGATTGGAGTCTTGGTTGTTCCAGTATTATCCTTTGCGGTCATGAGTTTAATTCTTGTTTTCAAGGCATAATCCTTGCATGATTGACAAGAAAGAGTTAGAATAAAGATAGTTACAACAAGAAAGAAGGAATCTATATGTACGATACTATTATTATCGGTGCTGGACCTGCAGGTATGACTGCGGCATTGTATGCTGCTCGAAGCAATCTCAAAGTAGCCTTGATTGAAGGTGGTCTACCAGGTGGTCAGATGAATAATACATCGGATATCGAAAATTACCCAGGATATGCTAATATTAGTGGACCTGAATTGGCTGAAAAGATGTTTGAACCTCTTGAAAATCTTGGTGTTGAGCACATTTATGGTTATGTTGAAAATGTCCAAGACCATGGTGATTTTAAGAAAGTGATTACCGATGACCAAACATATGAAACTCGTACAGTTATCGTAGCGACTGGTTCTAAACACCGTCCTTTGGGAGTTCCAGGAGAGGAAGAACTGAACAGTCGTGGTGTGTCTTACTGTGCTGTATGTGATGGAGCATTCTTCCGTGACCAAGATTTGTTGGTAGTAGGTGGTGGAGATTCAGCTGTCGAAGAAGCCCTCTTCTTAACTCGTTTTGCCAAGACTGTTACCATTGTTCATCGTCGTGACCAGCTTCGTGCCCAAAAAGTTTTACAAGACCGTGCCTTTGCTAATGAGAAAGTCAGCTTTATCTGGGATTCTGTAGTTAAGGAAATCAAGGGTGAAAATCGAGTAGAATCTGTCGTATTTGAAAATGTGAAAACAGGTCAAGTGACAGAACAAGCCTTCGGTGGTGTCTTTATCTATGTTGGATTGGACCCTGTTAGCGATTTTGTTAAAGAATTGAATATTCAAGATCAGGCTGGATGGATTGTGACAGATAACCACATGAAAACTGCAGTTGACGGTATCTTTGCCGTTGGAGATGTTCGCTTGAAAGACCTTCGCCAAGTAACAACAGCAGTTGGAGATGGAGCTATCGCTGGTCAAGAAGCTTACAAGTTTATCACCGAACATAGTTAATACACTTCGAAAATCTCTTCAAACCACATCAGCTTCGCTTTGCCGTAGATATCATAGGTATAGGTAACTGACTTCGTCAGTCTTATCCACAACCTCAAAACCGTGTTTTGAGCTGACTTCGT